>CAJXTM010000272.1 GCA_913061385.1 uncultured Rhodopirellula sp.
GAGATCAGCCTCGGTCTCGTGGGCTCGGAGATGTGTATAAGAGACAGCTTCTGCAATCCTTCCTCACCAAGCTGACTCTTGCGATTACTCTGCCGAGCACTGTAAGAAAAATCGCGTTGAGCAGTCGATGCACTAGGACGCGATGGCTGCATTTCACCAGCCGCTGTTGACCGACCAAGGGACTCGCTTTCCCGCTCAACTTTCAACCCCAGATAACCGAAGCCATACTTCGCATCACTTTCATTTTGTGCTTCGGCAAACGCTTCTTTGCTAAAACGCGAATCCTCGTCAATCTCACCACTTCGAAAAACTTCGTCGTTGGCATCTGCGTCAACATAGCCACCAAAAAACAATTCGCTTGGAGCAGTAGGTGCAATCTCAGAGGCTGGCCTACCGTTGTACGCAAGACCACGATTACTAATGCTCGAATCACTCGTTGACCCCCGTCTTGCTGCCTCTTCTGAATTACTGATGCTAAGTGTTTCGGCCTCTGCTTCATCAGTCTCACTAAACCACCTTGATTCTGATTTCCCTCGAGTCCCTTGTGGTGCACTCAGTCGCGATTGATCCACATTCATGGCGTCTTCTGGCTGTGCCGAAGGTGGCGTACCAAGTGCCGTGGAGTACTCCACAGCACTGTCAGCCTCAACCATCATTAGACTGCTGACGGCCATATCTTCAAAACTACCGAACTGTAGAATTCCACCAAAACACAATAGAGCGCACGCGGCGGCCGACCACACCCACGGTTTCCTCAAAATCCTCAGGGGCTCAGCATGAGCCACAGCTACATGTCCCTGGCTCATGTCTCCTTCGGCATTACCTTGGAATAGAGCAGCGGGCACGAGTGACGGTTGCTTAGTTGCCCCCTGCAAGTCTGTTTCCCTCTGCGTGCCAGCAGCTACCGTTCCGGACACCTCAGCATCGCTGAACAACGCAAGCACATTTGCTCGCTTGTCTTCAGCTAACTTCCACTGAATATCGAGGTCATCATTTCCAATCTCCTCCCCCGCAATTTCACTGCTCACTTCCAATGGCGTGTCACCAGCAGCATGTTCAAGCAAACCGTACACAGCCTGCATCTGGTCTTTGAAGCCACGAACATCCTGTCGCTCCTCGATCAAACGCTTAAGTTCATCTTTTTCAAAATCCGAGGCCTCACCAAGCAAGAGTGCAACAATGCGAGCTTCAAGCTCAGGTGCCATTGGTGACCGGGTTGATTCGTCGTTCATGAGTTCAGGTCCATCCTGAGTGGATGCAATTTGCCAGCCAGCTCTTTGAGTATGTGATGCAGTCGGTAACCAACATTGCCAACACTTAAACCAGTCATCTCGCTGATTTCGCGATACTTCAAACCGTCAAAGAATTTCAACTGAACCAATTCACGGTCTGTTTCATGAAGTGAGTCGATCGTTTCATGAAGAACCTGTATTGCTTCTAACTTTGACAAAACACACGCGGGGGTTTCTGATTCATTGCTCAGCCTTTCAATCACCGGCTTTGTCATCTCTACTGTTTCGCGTCGATTGTCACGCATGTAGTTAAACACCTTGTTGCGAACACTGCGATAAAGCCATGCACGTGGGGATTCCACATCATTCCACTTGATATGCAACTGCAGAAACACTTCCTGGACAATCTCTTCTGCGACCGCTCGTCGACGAACCAGTGAGAACGCGTATCGCAGTAAAGGTGTTTCCTCCGAGTCAAACAGCGACTGCAGTGTCTCCGGATTGGGGCACTTGTCGTTGGACGGTATGACTCGGGGAGTCCGATGCAACATGAATCCAGTTGGTTCTGACGGTGGAGCTTCGATTGAAAAGAAGATCTCCTCGTTCAAAGAGAAGACCCACAACGACGTCACTTCTTAGCGATTTTCTTGTTTTTTCTCTGAGTTTCCGTCCGCGACCTGCTTTGCTAAGCCCGCCGAAACCCAAAACGTGCGGGGCTTCGTTGCGTGGTGACATCACCACGTTACTAAGAGTTACGCGTCCAACTGATACCTTTTCGACGCAGAAACCAACAATTTACGCGTTTACCGAAAAGCCTGTGAACATTTGGACAACTGTTCGCCCACCCTCATCGACGATGTCGATCTGATTGACCGCACGCAGTTGCGAATGGACCTGATCCCCCTGATTGTCCAACCAGATTCGTCCTGCGCGATCAGCACTCTGATTCAGGATCATTTTGTGATTCGAAAAGTCAACGGCATTGCAGGCAATCATCACGACCTGTCACACCACGGGCAGCATGCCACGAAAATTGGTCAACTTCAGAAAATCGAACCGAGATCATGTCCTGCCTTGCCAGCCTGCTGTCGCGGATGAAGGCCAACACTGAAGCAAGAACGTCATTGCTGGACCAGACCTCGATTCTGTTCGGAAGCAATCTTGGCAATGCGAATGCCCACCATGCCTAGATCCTGCCGATATTTCTAGCCGGTGGCGGCTTTCAAAACGAAAAACATGTCTCATGCAAACAGGAATTCCACGGAATAATCTGTTCGTCAAAATGCTCAACCAAACCGAAGGTGAACTCGATTCATTTGGACGGAGTAATGGTTCACCGGCGTGGTGATTTCCTCCAACGCAGAAAGCCGAGTTGCAAAAACGACTTCTTAACGTAAGTCAGTCACATTCCGGTACAACACACATCAACGAAGCAGTTAACTCATTTCTGCTGTGGTTTTCGATCTCCACATCAGCCTTCCTCGTTCCTGAACTCAGTTTAACTGAAAGCGAGATTGACTGCCGCGTCTATCGCCGTCTAGCTCTGATGCAGATCACTCTCGCGTTGGGGTGCTGTCTCCTTTACAAAACACGCGATCACTGTGCCAACAATCATCAGTACTACCACTAAAGCGTACCCGCGAATTTCTTGCTCCGCATCAGGCGTCGCATTTTCAGCCACGCCTAAGCCAGCCAGATAACCCACTCCGGGCTGAACCACAACGGGCAGCATCATGACAATGAAGTTGACGAAAGCTAATTGGACACCTCGCGTGTGGCGTGCGGCAAAATCCGCCGTCATCACAAACGCAAGCGACTGCCCCCCGACAGTAACGCCGAGTCCCGCCAACAACGCAATTGTCAACCAAGTTGGCTCGACGCCGGCCAACATCAGAGTCGCCGCAATGCAACATGAAGCAATGCCACACCCAACAAACAGCCCTTTTCGACGCCCCAATCGATCAGCAAGATGCCCAACCCCGACGCCACCAATTGCAAATCCGACAAAGACAAGCGTGGTGGCCAGACTGGCCCACTTGGTCTCAAGACCGGTTTCTATCTCGAGAAACGTTACCCCCCACAGGTCACCAATCACTGAGATCGGCAGATAAAGTCCAGCAGCGGCAAGCGAGATCAACCACAGTTGGCGATTACCAGCGATCCGAAGAATCACTGACACCATCGGCTCGGGAAGATCTGGTTCATAGCCATCTTCCCGCATCAAATCAATGAACCACTCCGGACGACGTGGCAAGAGACACCACAGCAGCACCGCAATCAAAACCCCGATCGCCGTGCACAGAAAAAGTGGCACATGCCATCCCCACTCCTGCGACGCGATCGCCAATGGATACTGCGCAGTGCAACCGCCAAGTGTTCCCATCGCTACCGTAATGCCGGGAATGATGCCATGACGGTGTGGCGGGAACCAAACCAATGCCAGGTAAACGACCCCAAGATAGCCAACCGAACTTCCAAGCCCCTGAAGCAAACGCCCGATCCCCATCAACAAAATACTGTCGGTGGAGGCGAGCAGCAAACATCCTAAAGCAACGATAATGGCGGCAGGTGCGACAACAACTCGGGTTCCAAAACGATCCAGCATCCGGCCCACGATCAACTGAGCAGGCGCGTAAGCGAGAAAATACATCCCCATCGCGAGCCCGAATTCGCCTTCACTGGCACCGGTCACACTCCGAATGTCACTCTTAAGCACTCCGGGAGCCACCCGGGCGAAAAACTCGTAAAAATAAAAAGCAGAAGCGACAAAAAAGAATAGCCAAGGCTGCAGACCGGTACGTGCCTGCCGCGCCGCCTTGCAAGCATCGCTTTGAGCACTGTCTGTATTCACACTTTCTGTATCCACACTGCACTCACCAAACTTCGAGGAGGTTACATTCACTGCATCAAAAGGCGAAGGTCGCCATGATGGGCAAGCGTGCGCCGCGAATCAGCTTGTGAGCGCTGATTCCGTTTCTACGTGCCGAAGTCTACCACAGCATGCTTAATCACAACGTCGTCACACGGCAGCTTTTTCCTTCCTAGACAGTCTGAACTCCGCTCATCACGTGACCGATTCCCAGACTCAGCCCTGCCCCTATGCTGCAAATTGTGTTGGTTAACAAAATCATTGCTGGCCGGACATCCGCGTAAATACTTGCCGATCCAGATCGCTGTGCGAGGACATTCACCGACGGCGAACGAATGTGACACACCATCATGGATAAGCCTCGCCTTCCGATAGTCGATATCCAGCAACGACTCATCTGAAGGCAGTGTGAGCCAGGACCGCAGGGGCTTACAGCAGAACAGCGCAAGCAGCATCCATTCTGGCTTGGCCCACCTGCATTCTGGGTTGACTCGCCTGCAACAGCATCGCAACTTTCGTTCGACACCTCACATCCGCTCAGAACCTGCTTTGCAAGGCAGGCGAGGTCATGCTTATGGCCTTGAACGGCAAGAGTTGAAGCACATCGCGCCATTGATCTTATCGGAGGCGAAAGGCTGAGGCTTTTGGCCAACGTTCGAACATGACCAGCCCTACGCTCTCGAAAAAACAAAAAACATGGATGCATTGAAGCCAAACCACATCGCGACGTTGTGACTTTACCGCTAACCACGATTAGCAACCAGCAACACCACCTAAACTGCAAAACTAGCATTTGAACAAGCTTCGCTATTTTCGGATAAACTCATTGCTAGACATCACACCAAACGGGTCAATTGATGCACCGGTGCCAGCAGCACCCAACCTTCCAACCTTCTAACCTGCGAACCCTACATCATGAGAAGACGATCATTTCTTACGACCGCAACCACCGTCGGAACAGTTGCCTACCTGAATCAACGGTCTCTATTTGCTGCTGAGAAAACGAAACTGAAAAAGAGAGCAACCATTCTGTTCCAAGGTGACTCAATCACTGATGCGGGAAGAAATAAAAAGGCCCCCGTTGCGAACGAGAAACTTGGAAGAGGCTATCCCAACCATGCCGCAAAACTGCTGCACGAAGCCCACCCCGAACTCGACCTACAGATTCACAATCGCGGCATCTCCGGAAACAAGGTACCTGACCTTGATCGTCGCTGGCAAAAAGATTGCATTGATATTCAGCCTGACATCCTGAGCATCCTGATTGGTGTCAATGACATTTGGCATCAATTGAACGGACGCTACGATGGGACCGCGGAAACCTATCGCGACGGCTTCACCGCGTTGCTAGAGCGGACCCAAAAATCACTGCCCTCAGTAACAATCGTGGTCTGTGAACCGTTTGTGTTGATGAGTGGAACTGTCAAACAGAACAAGGACAAGTGGTTCCCCGAGTTTGACACTCGCCGGAAATATGCCAAACAGGTTGCAGACAAAGCCGGGGCAACTTGGGTGCCGTTCCAAACCATGTTTGATGAAGCAGTGGCGGCAGGCACGGAGCCATCTGCATTAGCTGGCGATGGCGTGCACCCCACACAAAACGGGCATGCCTTGATGGCCAAGACATGGCGAGAAGTCGTGGGCATTTAATTCCTTAAGACAAGATCAAAGCATCTGCTAGTCATTCATAGCAGGGAAGTAAATTCCTTGCACAAAATCAGCAGCAAGGGAAATTGGGAACTGTGGCTGGGGGACTGGAGCTCGAGCAGGGAGCTCGGATTGATGACGGGCTGCCACGCGTGCCGCAGCCGGTTTTGCAGCAGCCGGTTTTGCAGCAGCACATAGCTGTTTGCCACAGTACTCCAACCTGCAGGCTCACTTATCTCTGTCTCTTATACACATCTGACGCTGCCGACGACTCCTTACGTGTAG
>CAJXTM010000273.1 GCA_913061385.1 uncultured Rhodopirellula sp.
ATCTACACGTAAGGAGTCGTCGGCAGCGTCAGATGTGTATAAGAGACAGCAGCGAACCAGTGGATGCTTGAGCTAAATCGGAGCTCTGACCTCGCAATCTATCTCCTGAACAATGGCCAAGCAGAGTTCACGGATGAAGAGTTTGTTGACTATGTAGGTCGGATCGCGTTTTGGTTTGAGCACGGACTAGCCGTTTGCGGCGGGGGTTCTCGGTCTGGCGGGGGGGGGTGAGAATCTCTCTTCCCATTATTGGGCAATTCGGTTGGAATGAGGTTCGAGTTTCACGGCAGGATATGGGGTCCTTGCTGTAAGGCGGTTATGCGTAAAAGAGGTTCCCGCCATGGGGGTTATTCTTTCAAATCATAAGTCATTCCAGGGATGGGAACACTTTCATGAGATCAGCAAGTGACGCTGAGGAATCCTTTTGCTTTGCAGGGTTTCGTCTGAGTCGTACTCTCGGGCATGTTTGCATGGCGATTCTTGGAAAGCGAATTGGTACTTCGAGTTTGAGTCGAGCACCGTTATGTTTGATGCTCTATCTTGCATTTTCGATTCATTTACTTCATGCCGCAGGTGCCGTAGAAAAAACTCTGATCGGGACGATTCAGGCCGGTGCTGCACCACAAACAGAATCACAAGTCGTTTCACCAGATTTTGCCGGCATACAGGAAGAGTGCCGTGTCAGAATCAAGGGTTTGAGCGATGAAATATTAGTCGCTCAGGCGAATCGTCAGGTCGTGCGTCCGCAGCTAACCAAGGAGCTTGAGCTATGGGGGCAGTTGGAAATCATTGTCGAGGAATGGCGTTTGGCTCATGACGATCGCACACGGCACGAGTTGGGCTTGGAAACGGAGTCAGGGGCATCGACGCAAAAGCATCGGCCTCCATTATCGTTTCTTGAGGTTGATGAGTTGCGGGGGCGTCGTGTTGCCGTGGCAAGTTCGCTCAAGGCATTGCAACTCGAAGTGGTATCCGAGCAGCGTGTCGCTGACGGCATCAATCAGGACTATCGCGAAGCAGAGCAGGAACGACGTAAAACGATCGAATTGCTCAATGGCAGTTTGGTATCGCAACGTTTGGCTTTGCAGCAAGTCCTCGCCCTGCGGACCCTGCAAAGCCGAGTTTTAAAAGCGAATCTCGATTTGCATGGTGAGCGAATCAATCTGCTGCAGACGCATGCTAAAGATGCGATCTCGGAAATCAAGTCACTTGATGCACTCGTGGGTGCTGAAACGAGCCAGTTCAAACTCTCGAAACAGGAGTTGAGCCAACGAATCTTGGTTCTTGATGAATTTGAGGAACAGGTGCGAAAGCAATTGTCTGTGCTCGATACGCAAATGCGTGAACTCATGAGACGTAGGCACACGGGACAGGAATTCAACGAATCGAACTATGAGATCGTCCGCGAAGAGTCACAACTGCTGCGGGATCTGTTAGCCAATACAAGTCTGTTCAAGGAATGTTGGCGTCGAAGATACGAACTTTCGAATTTTGAAATATCAGCGAGCGTTATCGAGCAATGGCTGGAGGATGGAGAGCAGTTGGGCCAGCAGGTGGCTCAAATTGATGAAAAACTGCGTTTGCGAACGCGACAGCGACGCGAAACTTTGTCGCTGCTGACGAGAGCTGCAGGAACGGTCAGTGCTGTGACTGGCAGTTCGGTGACGCTGAACGGTGCGCGATTAGATCCAGAAGCAGTTGCCCGTATACAAGAACTTGAAAACGTTCTTGACTTCTATGGCGGTGTTCAGGTTCTCGCGACAACGGGAAGTCGGCTTTGTGACTTGTTTCTCGAAGATCTGCGTAAAGAGCGGGGAGCGTATTCACTTGCTGATAACGCAGAGCTATTTTGGGGCTGGCTCATCGCAGCTTGGGAATTTGAGATCACCGAGAGCGATGGAAAGGCAATCACCGTTAAAAAAGTCGTGATCGGTTTAGCGTTGCTGTTGTTTGGCTACTTCGTCAGTCGAGCCATTGCGTCTCTGGTTGCCTATAAAGTGTTGCCACGTTTTGGAGTGAGCCATGCTGCGGCGTCTGTGCTTCGGTCAGTCATGTTATACGCCATGATTGTTGCATTGTTTTTTGTCTCGCTTGACATTGTTAATGTTCCGTTGACGTTCTTTGCTTTCTTCGGCGGTGCCGCTGCGATTGGGCTTGGCTTTGGTAGTCAGAACCTGCTTAATAACTTCATCAGTGGATTGATCCTGTTGGTGGAGCGTCCGATTCGTGTCGGTGATCTTGTGAATGTCGATGGAATCGATGCCAATGTTGAGCACATTGGTGCCCGTAGTACACGCGTGAGGACAGGGTCGAATCTTGAAATCCTTGTGCCCAATAGTAAGTTCCTCGAAAACAATGTGACCAACTGGACGCTATCAGATACACGCATACGAACAAGCGTCAGTGTGGGCGTTGCCTATGGTTCGCCTGTGAACGAAGTGATAGAGCGTTTGAAGCAGGTGATACGAGAGCAGGATAACGTGCTGCTGACTCCGGAGCCGATTGTGCTGTTTCAAGATTTTGGTGATAGCTCACTTGCTTTTGAGGTTCATTTCTGGGTGCAAATGAAACGGATTATGGATGGTGCCAAAGTTCGGAGCAGTGTGCGAGCAGCGATTGATGAGGACTTTCGAAGAGCCGGAATCGTAATCGCGTTTCCTCAAAGAGATGTGCACATTGACATGAGCTCACCCTTGGAGGTGCGTCTGACCGGAGATAACGATGTCGCCTTGTCCAGTGAGGATGTTGGGGACTCGCGGATCATCAGTGGGGTTCACCGGTTGAGACGCGTCGGCTGAGGATCCGGACCGCGTTCTGGCTTCGAGTTGTATATCGGTGCTGCGAGTCAATTTGGACTGAGCACGATGGCTTTTGGCGAGCCGCAGCAAGGGCGGATACTTGTTAAGTAGCAGGTTTTGTTGCATTGCCATCTGAACTAGCAGTCGGGGCACGTAGTACCGTGCTCGGCAGCCAGACACAGATTTGAATTTGAGGAGCACATTGCGAAGGTTGGGTTTCGCCTGGCGAGTGGCAGATGGGCCTTTGTCTTGGTTGCAGTAGTCCAAGGGCCGGTGCCTAGGTTCTGGTTGCAATTCGTGACCGCAACTCGGGTTTTGTAGGTGCCTGGAATTTGTTGAGGTGTTCAGGCTGCTTTCTGGGTGTTGTGTGAGTGCGATGACTGCACGACAACACGACGCGTCGGTCGCCTCGGTTTGCTTTCTGACGGTGCAGCTTGCTGCGGCGAATTTTCGATTGGTGTGCGTCGTAACCAACCGCGACGATGAAAGTAAAATAACGTACCTGCAATCATCAACCCCATCATCGTAAGAGCTGCTGGGTAGGCACCCTTTAAGGACAGTTCTGGCATTGTTGCGAAGTTCATTCCGTAAACGCCAGCAAGAAAAGTGGGGGGCACGAAGACGCTGGTTAGCAAGGTTAGAACTTTCATGATCTCGTTGCTCCGGTGGGCAACTGCGGACATGTAAGTGTTGATCAAGCCGCTGGTTGATTCCCGGTACATGTCGACTACGTCTGACAGTTGGGTGCAGTGGTCAGTTGTGTCGCGTAAATATTCTTCGGTGCTCTTGTCAATGAATGGGCTGTCGACAGTGAGTAGTGAGAGCACCATTTCGCGTTGAGGCCAGATGCTTCGTCTCAGGCGAACCAAAATGTTCTTTGTCTGGTGAATTTGTGCAAGCAGTTCAGGTCGCGGGTCTCGCAGTGCGTGTTCCTCAAGTTTCTCGATGCTTTCGCCCAAGGTTTCCAGAACGGGGTAGCAACCATCCACGCATGCATCCAAAATGGCGTAGACGAGATAATCAGGGCCTTTGCGTCGGAGGCGAGCTTGGGGATTTTCCAGGCGTTGGTGAATCGGTGCCAAGACGTGTTCGCAGTCCTCGTGGAACGTCAAAACAACCTGTTTGTCGAAAACGATTCCGAGTTGACTGGGGGTCATGTCGCGGCCGGGGGCAGGCACGCTGTGCGCGATTAGGAGTTGTTGGTGTTCAAATAACTCCATCTTCGGACGTTGTGGTGCGTTTACCAAGTCCTCCATCGCGAGGGGGGTGATGCGAAAACGTGATGCGATGTCTTGAAGGACAGTGCCGTCACCTTGGCCGCGAATGTCAATCCACATCAGCTGTCCATCGATTAGCTTGGTGGGCAATTCTTGCACCGAACGGCAGACGAACACCTTTAGACGTTGTTCATAGATCAGCGTTACGCACAGTTCAACTGGTTTTGAATTCGAACTCAGGATCAGCGTACCCGGGCGGGCACCAGCTTCGGGACGGCGTCTGGCAAACATCGGCGGCGTTCTTTGCGGGGGCTTCAAGCGAAAAGTGCAGTCAATCTGTTCGCGACCATCGCAGAGTCCGTATTTGGGTGTCAAGGCTTGACCAGAATTGACCCATGTAGGCAAGAGGCTGTCTTTGTGGTTGCCTTTCTTCTCTTTTCAACCGCCTTTGTCTTCAAATTGAGGGCGACCAGCGAATCGCATGCCACGGGCATCACAAGTGTGCTTATGCGGGGATTGGGATTGGCCTGCGGGCTACAGGGGGCTATTGTCCAAACCAACCTAATAACGGGGTGGTTTTGCTCCTCTGGCACCGCTGCCGGATTAGCGAGGGGATGTGATGAAGGCACGCGTCAAAGAGCGTGTTTCAATGCTTGTGACGGTATCTGGTTGCTTCCAACGCCATCAATGTTTGCTGCACCTTGTTACGTTTTCTGTTGCGTCTTTTGGATCGGAATGACTCACTGATGAATAAAGAGAGTGCCAGCGAAGAGTTTCCACGCTTGGCTGATAAATCAGGCCAGGAAGCGGTTGTCATCTTGGTCCACGGGACATACGCCGGTGATAGTTCGCATGAGGGCGATAAGTGGTGGCAATCTGGTAGCCCTGCGGTCGCTCAGTTGAAATCCCGCCTTCCTCGTGGGGTCAGTATTGCGGAGGGAGCGGAAGTCTTTCATTGGTCAGGCGAGAATAGTGAGCGAGCTCGTAGCAAAGCAGCGTTGCAGCTCCTTGATCGTCTACGCTCATTGGAAACGGAAGGTCGTGATTACCATTTGGTAGGGCACAGTCATGGTGGCTCGGTTATTTGGAAGACATTGAAAGCCAAGTCGCTGGGCCGGCAACCACTGGAGCACCTTAAAAGCTGGACAACGGTGGGAACACCTTATTTACAGCATCGAAGCCGTAGTGTGTTCAACATTTGGAACGTCGCTGGAATCGTAATGGGCGTGCTCTTGATACCGCCTGCAGCCAAAGCAATGTTGCAATTGGGGCGTATGCTGGGCAACGCTGTTCGCGGGAATGACATGGTTCTGACGCTGCCTCCGGCAAGCGAGGCAGGTTTGATGGGCGTCATTCGCGCGCCAATTCTTTCAGGTCTTGAATGGGTTGGGGTGCAAATCGAACACTCGGTTCAGGGTGTTCACATCGGCAGTTATGATCCGGACACGGGAGTCACGTTGTTGGAGTACTTCTTCGGTAGTCTCGAGGGGGTTCTGTTGATCGCGGTGACGTTAACGTTGTCTTATGTGTTGGTGCATCTTTCCATGCTCAGCATTCGTCCTGCGATCGAGTCCTATCGAATTCATGCTGAGGGACGACTGCAGCGATATGCGTTTGAAGTCTATGGTGATCGTTATCTGGCAATTTGGTCCCCGGATGATGAAGCAATCAATGGGTTGCGGTCCACGCTCGCTTTTCGAATGTCGTTTGTAAGTAAAATGTTTCCTCAGGAAAGAGTCTTTTTTTCTGATACGTTGGGCTTGTTGTCGCGACCTTACTACTGGGTGCTGTCACCGATATTCAACCGTTGGTTGCAGCCATCCATTGACCGACTTGTGCGTAATATTGTGACCCGCGCTGCACAGGGAAACGATCGTCCCAGTTCAATGATTGTTGCAGTAACCCCATCTCCTGTTGGGGAGCTAGCGCATCTCATTCCACCGTTACCACGCTCGCTATGCAAACGCTGTCTCTTATACACATCTGACGCTGCCGACGACTCCTTACGTGTAGAT
>CAJXTM010000274.1 GCA_913061385.1 uncultured Rhodopirellula sp.
AGATCAGCCTCGGTCTCGTGGGCTCGGAGATGTGTATAAGAGACAGGTACTGGGCTGAGCACAGACCTAACGAAACTGCTTATATCTTTACCGATGTAGAATCCGTTGAGCAGCGGCTGACCTACGCACAACTGTGGGATGAGGTACGCGCACTTGCGGGCTATCTACAGGGGCGGTGTCGCGTGCGCAGCGGCGATCGCGTATTGCTGGTTTATCCGCCGGGGCTTGACTTTGTCATCGGGTTTTATGCTTGCCATGCAGCGGGCGCGATTGCGGTGCCTGCATATCCGCCTCGTAGAAACCGTAAGGCGTCGCGGATTCGCTCGATTGTGGTGGATGCGGATGCACGCTGGGCACTGACCACGCAAGCGTTAGCGGAACAATTAACAGGAGATCGCCCGCACGATGACCTGATAGGTGTTCAGTTAGTCGGAACAGATGATCCGGCGACCCGTGATGCAGATGCATGGCGTGCACCTAAGATAACCCCCAATACGTTAGCGGTTTTGCAATACACTTCGGGATCCACTGGGTCACCCAAGGGTGTGATGCTCAATCACTCCAATCTGATCGCAAACAGCGAACTAATTTTGCATGGATTTGAGCCTCAGGTGGAAATATGCGGCATGAGCTGGTTGCCGACCTACCACGACATGGGACTTGTGGGTGGTCTGCTGATGCCGTTGTACATCGGGCGTAAAAACGTTCTGACCAGTCCGATGACGTTTTTGCAGCGGCCGGTGCGATGGTTGCAGGGGATCACCAAATATGGCGTCACCATAAGCGGTGGTCCGAACTTTGCATTTCAGCTTTGCGTTGACAAGATTCGTGACCATGAGCTCGAAGGACTCGATTTGTCGACATGGGAAATTGCGTTCAATGGGGCTGAGCCAATTAGGGCTGCCACATTGAATTCATTTACCGAGAAGTTTGAAAAGTGTGGCTTTCGGAGATCTGCGTTCCTGCCGTGTTACGGGATGGCCGAGACAACTTTGATCGTCACTGGTGGGCCTGCGGAGACGCGTCCAGTGCTGACCTCGTTTGACCGTGCGGGATTAGACGAGAAAATTGGACGTCCTGTACAGGCTGATCATCCGAACGCGAGGACGCTCGTCGGGTGTGGTACCGTTTTGCCCGATGAGAAGGTCATCATTGTTGATCCCAGCACCCGAGAGCTTCTGCCGAGTGACAGCATCGGCGAGATTTGGGTCCAAAGTCCTTCTGTGGGGCAGGGATACTATCAACGAAAAGATGCAACTCTTCGAACTTTTCATGCCACCACTATCGACGGAGATGGACCCTATCTGAGGACCGGCGACCTCGGTTTTATGTATGAGGGGCAGATCTACATTTCGGGTCGCGTCAAGGACATGATCATTGTCCGGGGCGTCAATCGTTATCCTCAGGATATCGAAGAGACGGTAGAAAGCTCGAGCGAGGCGGTGCAGGCAGGATCGGTTGCGGCATTTGCGATGGACTATGAAGGACGTGAGCAATTGGTGATCGTTGCCGAGACGGTACGCCGGCGAGATATTGACGGAGATGGAAATCTGCAAAGAATCCGCAGAGCTGTGACTGCAGAGCACGACCTGCCGCCAGACGCGGTCTATCTGGTGCGTAACAGTAGTGTTCCAAAAACGAGCAGCGGAAAGATTCAGCGGCATGCGTGTTTACACGCGGTGCGAGACGGTGATTTGAAACTTGTGGCCAAATGGGTCCGTTGGGAAGAAAACAACGAAGCCCGGATGAACTTCGACGCTGCCCCGATGATGCAGGCCGCAGCTGCCGGTGGACGTTCAGTGGACGTCGATGTCAGCAACGTGAGTCCGGTTGTGATTGAGGCGATTAAGCATCATGTCCGTCGAGTTGCAGGTGAACGCGCTGTCGCATTGGAAGCCGGAACCAATATCGTGTTGGATCTTGGGCTCGATAGTCTCGAGCGATTGGAAATCGCAAGGAAACTTGAGAAAACGTTCGAGGGCAGATTCCCGGAGCAGGTTCTGGATGACATCGAAACGATTGGACAGACCGCACTGGCGATCGAGCGTTACCTTCCGCCAGGTGGGGAAGCTCGCGCGGCGGCGTTACTGCGGGGTGAGGTCGCTGATGCCGGGGTTGGTGCTACAGATGCCGATCAGGCGGCTGTCTCTACCCAAGTCGACGTCGAGCCGGAAGACAGTTTTGAGCAATTTGCGGAGTACCGGCGTTTAAAAACAACGATGCGGCAAATGTTGATGACGGGGGTCCCCAATCCGTATTTCACGGTGCACGATGGGATCGTCGGGGAGCACACGGTCGTTGATGGCAATGAACTGATCAGCTTTGCGAGTTACAATTACCTTGGGCTAAGCGGGCACCCAGCGGTGATGAGTTGTGCCGCCGATGCGATTCATGAATATGGCACCAGTGTTTCGGCCAGTCGCCTTGTATCCGGTGAAAAGCCGATTCATGGTGAACTGGAGCAAGTGATCGCGGACTGGATTGGCGTGGAGCGGTCCATCTTGATGGTCGGTGGGCATGCAACGAATGAAACCACCATCGGCCACTTGGTTGGTCCGGGTGACCTGATCATTCATGATTCGCTGGCTCACAACAGTATCGTCCAAGGGGCGTTGCTGTCGGGGGCACGACGCCGGCCTTTCCCGCACAACGACTATGAAGCTCTCGATCGGATGCTAACTGAGATTCGCTCTCAGTACCGTAGGGTGCTGATTGCCATCGAAGGCGTGTACAGCATGGACGGGGACTTTTCTGAAGTTCCCAAGTTCATTGAGGTGAAGAAACGGCATCGAAGCTTGTTGATGGTGGATGAGGCCCATAGTTTCGGCACGATGGGCGAAACTGGACGTGGAATGGCGGAGCATTTCGGGATTGATGCCAAGGATGTTGATATCTGGATGGGGACGCTGAGCAAATCAGCGGCGTCCTGTGGTGGATACATCGCAGGTTGCAATGAATTAATTGAGCTCCTGCGATACACCGCTCCCGGATTTGTCTTTAGCGTCGGTATGCCCCCCGGGCAAGTTGGGGCAGCATTAGCGGCCCTACGCACTCTGGACGCGGAACCAGAGCGGGTCGCTACTCTGAGGGCAAAGAGTGAGCTGTTTCTCAGTCTGTGCCGCGAGGCAGGCTTGGATACCGGTGACAGTGGGGGGACGCCAGTGATTCCCGTGATTACTGGGAATTCGATGGTCGCGTTGCGACTTTCACACCGGCTCAAGGGTGATGGTGTCAACGTGCAGCCAATTCTTTACCCCGCAGTGGATGAGTCAGCGGCGAGGTTGCGTTTTTTCATCACTAGCGAACACAGCGATGAGCAGATTCGCTTCACCGTTGATCGCACTGCAACGCACCTTGCGGAACTTGGGTTTGAATCCAGTCCTGTTTCTGCTCAATGAATTTGCGAAGTTAGCCCGCTTCAGTCATGATAGACCTTGCGACTTCTGGGGACTCCCTTAGAATCGCAGCGAAGATGACCGGTGTGGAAAATTGTTTTCTGAGCACCTCATCGAGCGAAATACTTAGATCTGGCTTTATTCATTGAAGGAGAATGTCTTGCTTACTGAGTCAACTGTGGAGAGCATGTTTCGGGAATTAATTAACAACCCGAAGCGAGATGAAGAGACCTTCGACAAGGCAGAGGACCTTCTTGAGGAGGAGTTGAGGCCAGAGAGCCCACTTCGACACCGATTGAGCGTCGAACTCGAAGAGTTGCGTGCCTTGCTTGCCAAGGGTTAGTTCAGTAGCGTTGGACATCGGTTCCGGCAGTCCATAAACGAAAACAGCCCCGCAAAGATGTTCTTTGCGGGGCCGTTTTCGTTTAAATCAAATGTACTGCGAGCAGCTAGCCGGATTAGTGGTTGAAGTTCAATCCGAACGTTGCACCGAACATGAAGACACCTTGATCCTTCTTGCCACCGTCGAGCGTTCCGGGGGTTCCTTCGCCGCCTCGCCAGACACCTCTGCCGATTTGAATGGCTTGCATTCCAGTTCGCACTGACAACATCTTGGTGACCTGATAACTGAGCTCAGCCCGAACATCATAGCCAAAGTAGAACTCCGAATTCTTTTTGAAGATCGCAGGAGATGCCTGAGTGGCCATGAGCACTACCTCGCTGTCGACCCCGACGTCGTCATATTCCGTGTACTGCGAGACAGTCTGGAACTTTGAAGATTGCCAGTTTCCGCCGAAGAATGCTCGGAAGTCCGTGGACAACACGTAGCGATCGTGCGGCTTGAAGTAGCGGAATCCAAACTGACCACCGAACATATCATTGAGTGTGATATTCTTCTGTGTTGTCAGCGTCTCGAATGGTGGCTCAAGGGGTGGATCGATGATCGGTGGGTAAACGCTACTTTGGTAGTCGTTGAACGCGTTGACGTCTCTAAGCTTCATGTAGCGAAGACCGAGCAGTGGCTCCAAGATCCCACCGTAGTGGTATGGCGTCATTCGCCAAGTTTTATTCAGCTCGTAACCTTGGTACTTGAACACGTTCTGTGTTTCGCCGACGTTATAGAATCGGAAGTTGTAGCCGAGGTTATTACCTTCATCGAGTCGGACGGGGAATCCGAACGGTGGAGCGACGGGGTCAAAACCATCGGTAGGGTCGATATAGCGATTCAACCGTTCCTGTTTGAAAGTGTCAGCGGCGAAGACATCCAGTTTGGTCCAATTGAACATCCAACCGTGCTTCTCTCCTGGGAGCATGAAACCGATTTCGTAACGGTTTCCCCAACCGCCATCGAGCCTGTTCTCGCCTGTATCAGGTTTGAAGAGGTCGGGCCTGCCGGCATACAGATTGAGCCGATCATAGGTAGCGAACCATCCGGTATGAGCCCGCTTTTCGGGCTTCATATCAGCGAGATCAAGATCATACACTGGTTCAAACCAGCGAAAATCTGGATCAAATTCGAAGGGGTCGACCACGTTTATGGGGTCTTTGGCGTCCGACATCGCAGCACCACCCAAAAGAGCGAGGGCCGCGAGCACACTTGAAGCCAGTTTCCTTACCGACATCGCTTGTTCCACCGTCTTGCAGTAAATTTCACGGTAGAGTCCGGCGTTGAACCGAGTTCTACCTCCCTACACACATCGCCATGGCAGGCGATTCCCGTGTGCCCCCGATCAAGACCCACTCCGGCACGGGGCGGAAAGCCTTATGCCTCAGTCTGTTTATTTCGGGTTGTGCGGATAGTATCGGCCGGTTTCGCTGGTGAGGGTTAGCTTCTTTGCAAGCTGCGGCATTAAAAGTCCGAGAATCTGCAGGACCGGCATAGCTTCACAATATCAAATGCTTTCATTGCCGCTTCAGGGCACGTTTTGCACGGAAAAAGTCGGTTAAGATCTGCCCGCATGGTTCAGCGAGCACGCCACGAGTCACCAAGCACTGGTGATTCATGCGATCGTCTGCCAGCAATTCATAAAGGCTGCAGACGGCCCCTGCTTTCGGATCGGCGGCTCCAAAGACAACCCGCGGAATGCGACTTTGCAGGATTGCCCCCGCGCACATCACGCATGGTTCAAGCGTGACATACAGCGTGGTTTGCTCAAGCCGCCAGTCTGAAATAGCGGCCGCAGCTTGTGTGATCGCGATCATTTCAGCGTGCGCTGTCGGGTCGTGAAGCGATTCACGTTGATTCGATGCCGCAGCAATGATCTCACTATCGCGGATGATTACGGCGCCCACAGGCACTTCATCCGCGGTCAATGCCTCGTTTGCTTGCTCAAAGGCACGCATCATCCAGTGGTTATCAGCGTCAAGCAGCTCTTCCCGAAATCCTTCACTCATCCTTTGCTCTCATTCCTTTGACTTGGCAGCTTCTTTTTCAGCAGCTTTGGTTTCTTCCGTCGTCAGTTTACGTATTCGGATGTTTCGAACTTCAGATTTGCACTGAAATGCGGCAACGCCCAGTGGAACACATTGATCCATTTCGTAGCGGATGTCGAACTCGTGCCCCTTTCGCAGCTGTTCTGCAGCTGTCTCTTATACACATCTCCGAGCCCACGAGACCGAGGCTGATCT
>CAJXTM010000275.1 GCA_913061385.1 uncultured Rhodopirellula sp.
CTCGGTCTCGTGGGCTCGGAGATGTGTATAAGAGACAGCATTTCACTTGCAACACCGATGATTAGCACGTATCACCCCAGCGGAACGCGGCCACCACGCCTGTTGCAAATTCGAATTTCTATAGTCCGGGTTTAAGAATTGCTTTGACGATTTCACCGCCATGCATCTGCTCAAAACTTTCGTGCCAATCTTCCAACCCCCAGCATCCGCCAATGATCGGTTTAACATCTAGCTGCCCATTGGCAAGTAACGCAAGCACGCGTTCCCAGATCGTCCAATGGTGACTGAAGCTTCCCTGTAGCGTGACATTTTTTTGAACCAGCGGATCAATCGAGAACCCCAGTGGCTTGGGCCCCCAACCAACTTTTGTAATCCAGCCCGCCGGTCGGACCATTTCAATGGCTAATTGAAGTGTTTGAGAAACCCCCGCGGCATCAATCACGACGTCCGCCCCCAAACCATCACGTTCCAGACACCACGCGTCTGCACTTGTCAGTGTTTTGCAACCATATTGTTCGGCAACCCGAAAGCGTTTTTGGTCTGAGTCAAGGCCTAGCACGGCGACATCACCACCTCGTAATTTTGCCATCGCGGCGCATAGAATCCCGATTGTGCCGGGTCCAATTACAAGCACACGATCACCTGGGTTGATCCTTGAGTTCTCAACCACTGAGTTGTAGGCAACGCAACATGGCTCGGTAAGTGCGGCATGTTCAAGTGACAGGCCAGTTGGCACGCGATGCAAACAGCGTGCAGGCACACGCGCGTACTGGGTCATCGCCCCATCAACACCGTAACCGAATCCCTTGCGTGTAGGATCAAGGTTGTACAAACCTCGACGCGACATTGGATTATCAGGATCGATTACCGCAGCAGTCTCGCTGGCAATCTGGTCGCCCTCGGACCAATTCGTTACTTCGGATCCCACCTCGATCACCGTGCCTGCGAACTCATGCCCCAAAACCACCGGGTAATTCACCGGCCAACTATGAGATGCACTCCATTGATGCAAATCACTTCCACAGACCCCTACCGCCGCAACCTCAACCAGCACGTCATGCAATCCAATCAGCGGCTTGGCAAATTCACGAATCTCGACACTGCCCGGTTCGGGAGAATAATTAACAACGGCTGCGGAAGTACTCACGGGTCATTCTCTCTGTAAATCTGCTAGGTTAACTTTTAAATTCGGCAGTATTCGCATACTACGGGCTTCGGTAATTCAGTTGGTGTTTTCTTGTGCGTGCACTTGTTCGCAGATCAGGCGTAGGGAACTTTCAAGATCTCCATCTGCTGTTTTAAAGGCATCTGCATCGATGGTCAGCGGCGCTCCTAGGACGACCAGAGGTGCGCCATGGCGAGGACATGCAATCGCCTGCTCAATCGATAGCCCACCGACCGCCTGAACGGGAACATCCACTGCCTCGACAACGGCTCGCAAGTCATCCAGTGGACTCGGCATCCGTTCACCGCGAGCAGCAATGCCGCGTCGTTCGTCGTAGCCAATATGGTGCACGACGTAGCCACAGCCAAGATCCTGTAGTCGCCTGGCCCCATCTACCATCGTGTGATAGCCCAGATTATCACCCATCACACCAATTCCGTAATCATTGCCCGCCTTGACTACACACTTGATGGTTTCTTCATGTGCCTGTGCCATCACAACCACATGTGTTGCCCCGGCCTTGGCCATCATTTCCGCTTCCAGATATCCACCATCCATGGTCTTCAAGTCTGCAACGATTGGCACATCTGGAAACCTTTCACGTAGACTGCGTACCCCGTGCAAACCCTCGGCCAAAATCAACGGGGTTCCCGCTTCAAGCCAATCGACGCCCGCTCGAATCGCCAACTCAGCGGTCTGCAATGCCTCGTCGATCGTAGTCAAATCAAGCGATATCTGCACAAGGGGTTTCATACTGACACGGAACCATCAAAAGGGAAACGTCGGAGAGAATATCGCGGCGGTGACTTCGGGCAGCTTAACATCGGCGGGCCCATCATCGATACAGATCACCTGAGCAAAAACGAGAACAACAAGATACGGATTGACGACGAAGCTTTGCGGATAAATCCGGCACCGCTTCATTTGGTTTGAGCCCAAACGATCGAACCATCCACCGCACGCTACCTGCTTTAGCGGACGTATCCGAACTCCAATCGTTACCTGAACGAACCGACAGGTTCATTCTCCAAATGCTCAAGAGCTTAGCTCTTCTTGACAAACGATGGCGTAGCTCTTCTCATTAAACCAGATTGTAACGTTTCTCAATGACTCCGAGAGACCGACAGCTTGAATATTTCGTGTGCTGAGTTCGGTCTGCCACCCATTCAAAAGGTTTGCACATCAGGGAGCTTTCGGTTTGATGGCCACCAAAAACTCCTGCCTGATTCCAGTGGTGGACGATCCGTACCGCAGTAGCAATTTACCATCGGCGTAGACCGGCGAGGCGAAGGAGCTATCGCCCAATGAATTCTTCCCCAGCAACTCAAAATTTAAAGGAGAAGCACGGAAAACGAACGTGACTCCACGTTCGTTGGATGCATAAATTCGATCGCCCACGAGCAACGGCGATGCACTAACAGGGCCCCCGAGTCTCTGCCTCCACATTTCCTGTCCATCAGAACATCGCCAGCAGTACGCGATGCCATTGTCAGCAAACCCAAACAAATAGTCACCTGCAACTACCATGGACTGCTCGTAGCATTTCACGCGATTTTCCCAGACCAGCCTCGCACCCTGCTGATTGACTCGAACGCCGTAGGTGCCTGACTCAGGGAATCCGCCACTGGCAAAGACCATGTCATCATTCCAAACCATGGTTCCACACGTAGTGCGACTTGTCGCTTTGACCTCCCAAAGCAAGCGACCATCCTGTGGCTGGTAACCGGCCACGCGATAGCCCCCGCTAATGAGAATCTGTGGCCGCCCTGCAATTTCAGCAAGAATCGGCGATGAATATCCAGTTGATTGAGGTCGCATGGCCCGCCACAACGGACGACCATTCAGTTTGTTGATCGCGAACAACCCTCCTTCCCCGTTATCTGTTTCCACGGGAACGACCAGCGCATTTCCGACCAGCAAGGGCGAGGCACCATACCCAAACCAACCATCACCAGCGCGATAGGGTGCCACCACACGCTGCCAAATCACTTGCCCCTGAACAGTTACAGCTGAGGCATGAATCGCCCCACCCACCTGCACGACAACGTAAATAGCCTTCCCATCACTTGAGGGTGTCCCCGAAGCACATGTATTTTTCTTGTGCAGATAACGTGGTGCAACCACTCCCCGGTGCAAGACTAACTTGCCACTGGGTTTACCGTCGGCAGCGTTGTATTTCAGCAGGACGATTGTCTGATTCTGCTCTTCGTGGGTGAGCAGAAAAACACTCCCCCCAACAACAATTGGGGAGGCGTGGCCCTTGCCAGGCACCGCTGCTCGCCACAGAACGTTTTGCTGGTCAGACCAAATTACAGGCACCGTTTCGGCAGCCTGTGCGGGAGCATGTCCATTCAAGCTCGGCCCGCGCCAGACGGGCCAGTCCTGAGCTCGGCACACAGCCACGTGCAAGACAGCCACGTGCAAGACAGCCACATGCAAGACAGCCACATGCAAGACAGCCACGTGCAGCACCCCCAAGGGCAACACAGCGAACAACCTGACAGAAAGTAGTCTACGGAGAAACATCTGCTTCTGGTTCATGCTCAGTCCCTAAATTCACTCCGACAAAATTGAAACATGCCGGACAACACTATTTTTTCTTTGCAGCGTCTGCAATTGCTTTCGCTTTTGCTGCTTCAAACTCTGCCAATTGTCGTTTTAATGGTGGTGAATACGGTTCAATGGCGAGCGCCCGCTTCTGCACACGAATCGCATTTTCAAAATCGCCAACTGCAAAGTAGCATCTTCCACAGGTATCAAGCTTCGCACTGTCCTCGACAATTTCGAGTGAACGAAGAATGGATTTTAGCGCCAGTTCAAGATCCCCACCCGTATTACAAATCAACCAAGCATAGTTATTGAGCGCATCAGCTAGATGAATTCGAAAGCGTTCAGTCGGCACCATTTTCAGTTGTCTTTCTGCATTCGCCACAGAATCCTTTGATACACGCATTGCGTCGGCGAGCACTCTCTTGACATCGGAACGCCATTCCTCGTCACCCTCGATTCTGCACATTTTGATCAACACATCGATGTCTCTTGGATTCGCGTTAAATGCAGCCATCATTCGCCGCCGCGCTTTTTCACGATTCGCCTCAGCCTCAGTCGCATCCGCCGCGGGTCTCTCGAGTTCGAGTAAAGCGGTGTGGTAATCAACTCGCGGTTTCCAGCTCGACACGTAAATCCCGACATCTGGATTCGAAGCCATTTTTAAGCGAAAGGCATCGTCCTTTGATACTCGATCAACCACTGGATTAAGCACATCAATCAAATCTTGGTGACGCTTCAATTCACCATACATCCGTGAAAGATCTTCACGAGCAACGACAGCGGTGTAATCATCAACCGGCATTGAGTCAACGATATTCTTGTATTCACGTTCCGCCCAAAGAAACAGCCCACGATCACGCAACTTCTGAGCTATTTCCCGATGTAGCTTGGCCTTCTCCTCCAACTCTTTGGGCTGCATTGCATCGATTTCATCTTTCGCGTTGGGAATCGAATTCTGGCGATATGCAAGGTCTGAGACACGTTCGGCTTCCGTGTCATTTCCCCCCACCTTCAATGCATTAGCGTAGCTATACAGCAGGATGGGCGAGCGGTCGAACATGGAACGATTTTTTGAGTACAGCCCAACAATGAATGGATGCAGCCCATTATCGGTTGCCCAGTTACTGGCCGCGATCAGGTCAGTCGTAGTCGCTTGAACGAGATCAGCGTTTTCAAGTGCCAGACGCAAAGCCTCTTCCCGGTTGTCCATCAATGCTGCACGCACCGCGCAAATACGCACGAGATTCAAAACACTCTCTCTTGTCACTTCCTCCGTCGACAGTGCGTCAACTTCGTCACGCTGAGTGCGGATCAGGTCACGCCACGCATCCACCGAGTATTTACCGGCAGCAAGGTCACCCGCATAGACTCGCAACCACTCGGCTGACTGCCGCTTACCTGATGCTAATCCCAGGCTAATCACCTCGGAACTTACTTTACGATTGGCAGGATCTTTACCGAGAGCCTGTTCCATAATCACAATCGCTGCTTTCCTGCTCAGCGGCATCGACCTCTCGAAACGGGTGATTCGAACCAAAGCAGGCAGCCCGATGCGGTCTGGCAGCTCAGCGAGCATCAGAATCCTACTCTGCCGCTCAGACCTTGGTTGTGCTCCATATTCTTCGAGAGCTTCACGAACGGCTGGCGGATCATCGCTCTTGAACCATACGATGGAGTAACTTCCGACAAGAGACCTAGCAGCCAAAGCTATTTCATAGTCCAGATTGTGCTCAGCCTTTGTCAGTTCTTCAAACGCTTCAAGGCCCATTCGCTGTAGCTTGTCGCGTGCCTGCACGCGGGTCGCATAGCTGTCAGCTCCCAATGCTTCGATGAGCCGTGAAAGCTCAGAACGAACTTCGACGACCTCCGAGTTACCCCTGCTCGTCTTATCGCCGATGGGGGCAGGCTCCTGACCGCACAACGGCTGGCTCGTGATCGAGCAGTAGACGATCGTGAGGCCTAATGCAGCGGCAGCGTGCGAGAATCTGCCAAGCTGTCGATCAGCGGAAAAAGCGAGCATATTACCAATTCACCTGTAACAATCTAAGAATTTGTTACCTCTAATTTAACGGTTCAATAAACCACAGGAACAGGCAACTTGGCAAATTTGGCTTCATAGAGACGGTTTTCTGATCATTCGGAGCCGAAGCTGACGTGAATTCAAAAATAGCGACCCAGCGCGGGTACTCAACTGAAACCAACCGTACCGATCTGAAAACAGACGTACTTATCTAAAAACAGGTGTGTTGAATTGAAAACAGGGGTGTCTGTCTCTTATACACATCTCCGAGCCCACGA
>CAJXTM010000276.1 GCA_913061385.1 uncultured Rhodopirellula sp.
GAGATCAGCCTCGGTCTCGTGGGCTCGGAGATGTGTATAAGAGACAGGGCTCAGGTGGTGCTGGTTGGGCTGACGATCAACAGTATTGCCTATGCTTTAATTGATAGAGTCGATACTACCGAGGCATTGCCCTGCTGGTACTATTTTCACGGGCGGTTTTTGCAAGATATCTAGTCGTCTAGTGTCTCTGCCCAAAGAGTTGGGAACCCATTTATGAATGATTTAACGCGGGCCGAGAAGGATCGGGTCATCCAGATGGCGTGGGAGGATCGGACGAGTTTCGAAGCGATTCGTACTCAATTTTCTCTTTCGCCCGGAGAGGTGATCAAGTTGATGCGCCGAGAGATGACTGCGAGTTCATTCAAAATGTGGCGTAAACGGACTACGGGGCGAACCACGAAGCACGACCAACGGTTTGAAGCAGAACATCAAGGAAGTGTGGTGAGACGTTTCCGCTGCAGTTCCCAACGAGGCTGAGGATGAAGGTCAAGCGGGTGCGGAACAAGGAATGTCAATTGTGTAAGAATGAAAAGGACACGTTGTATCGCATTCGCGAGAAGGTCGTGCTGCCGTGGAAATTTGTTTGCAAGGACTGCTTGCCGATGGTTCGCGACAACAACTTTGAATACCAGTACGGAGGTACCTGGAAAAGTAAGAAGCGGCACTAAGGAATTGCGTCGTGCGGGTACCCGGTAGTTTTTTGAAGCTAGATAATGTGGGTCAATCGTCCTTGGTTGGCGGTTTGCGTGTTTGTTCCGTAGGGCCGTGAGCACCGACTTGTCTGTCCTAGTCACTGGCCTCTCACCATTGAGCGAGCAGTTGATTGCTAGCTCAGTTTTTTCAGGAAAGCTTCGGCAATTTGTTGGTGTTTCTCCATGCGTTCCGGATCCATCTTTCGTGCCATTGCACACATCATCGCCCAGCGAGGATTTTTCGCGAGCGCGTCGATGTGATTCCAAATCCAACGCCAGTAGAGTGCATCCCAAATGTCACACCAGTCTCCTTTTCTATAGTGACTCATCTTTTTGACGTACGCAGACCCAGAGAAATAGGGCTTCGTGGTGATGTTTCCTCCGTCGGCATTCTGGCTCATCGCGTAAACATTTGGAACCATTACCCAGTCATAACTGTCAATGAATAACTCCATGAACCAGCGATAGATGTCGTCGGGATCAATCTCGCATAGGAACATGAATCCACCCAGCACCATTAATCGCTCGATATGGTGGCAATATCCGGTGTCGTTGAGTCGCTGGATGACGTCGTCTACCGGTTCGATGCCAGTTGTGCCGTCATAGAAAGACTGGGGAAGTTTCCGATGATGCTGCCAGTGGTTGGTGGTTCGCATCGTAACACCAAGATCGTTATACGTTGCACGCATGAACTCACGCCAACCGATGATCTGACGAATGAACCCCTCGAGCGAATTGAGGGGGATTTCGTTCTTTTTTGCATGGTTGAGGACGGCTTTTACGATTTGATCCGGGGTTAATAGTCCAATGTTCAGCATCGGTGTGAGTACGCTATGCCAGAGCCACGATTCACCCTCGACGATCGCGTCTTCGTAATCGCCGAATGCTGTCAGACGCTCATCTAAGAAATGCTTGAGCCATTTTGCCGCTGCTTTTCGCGAGCTTGGGTAATAAAACTGGTTGAGATTGCCAGGATTTTCGGGGAAGTTTTCGAGGACGTATTTGGCTGCGTCAGTGTCGTAGCTGTCACGCTTCAATTGAAGCAGTGCTGGAATTGTTCCCAGCAGCTTCTTGGGTACCTTTTTACGATTGTCTTCATCGAAACTCCACTTCCCACCGGTGGGCTGTTCTCCGTCCATCAGCACATCGAGGCGTTTGCGTTGCCATTTGTAATAGTCAGCCATGAACCAACGTTTCTTTCCAGCGCGGTAATCGCGATTCTGGGTGTCATCACACAAGAACATTGGATTTGTCAGAAAAACTAATTCTGCGCCGATTTCGTCACAAACTCTCAGCAGCCGCTTTTTGAGCAGAAAGTCCGCCGGTTCGACGGTTGCAAACTGCTTATTGCTGCCTTTTAGCAATGCTTTCAATTTCCTCTTCAAAAAATCAGGGTTGAAGTCGTGATCAAAGTAGCTGACATCCAGTTCCTTCGATTTGAGCTCGTCGTGGTAACGCTTCATGGTTGCACGGTGCAGCCAGAGTTTCTGCACGTGGAAATCAATCGGATGATGCAAGTCGCCAAAAAAAAGTGGATCCTCGAGTAGAGCGACACGCGACGGATTCAGTTTGAATCCAGGGTGCTTAGAAAACAGTTGATTAGGAAAGATCAGGAGTATCAATTTTGAGGCCTAGCGTACGGAATTGAGTGTGTTTGTATTTCGTTTGAGTGACAGATGCGGGTGCCAGCAAAGTAGCGTTTCCAGCAGGTGGCTCGAGACGTCGTATTTGCGGTACTGGCGAAGCACTATGACGGTCAAAAGTCGTTTTAATGATCTCCGGGTTTGGAGGGCAGGCTGGTATGTTTGATTCATCAAGTGTAGGAGTCACGCTTTGGCAGGGATCATGTGAAATCGTTGGGGGCTTCGCTGCTGTGGGGAATCTTCAGGGGACTGGTGCGGCGGCCGGTGGATTACAAAAGCCCAGCCAGACACCATAGGAAGCTGTTAAGACGGGTGAATACGAATAACATGGACAAATCGTGTTTCCAAGGCGGATGGAGTGGTCGTGCGCAAAACACGAGACTGCAAACTGCTCTGGCAACGCCAACGAGATATCTATTCGCGATTGTTGCGTGATCTGTGATCCGTTAAGGCAGTGAAGTGCAGAAGGATACCCCAGTGAGGGGAGGATACATCCAACCTAGTGCCCTATTACAGACTCCAGAAATTGGGATCGGCGAGTCTAGATGTGTGGCCCAACGCATGGCTGACTTGGCTTAGCTGAAACGATGGATGGGCGAGGTAATAACTTTTTGTAAAAATACGTGTGGGGGCAGCATGACGAACTGAGTTAGATCAAGTTCCCAGTGGAACACTAGTTTTGTTCTCTTTGTCTCTTGTCGTGGTTGTGTTTAGGTTTCAAGGACGATCGCTGTTTGCGATTACTATTGCGGAGGTTATTTCCTTGGTCAGAGTTGTTCTTTTGAGCGGACTCCGCGTGCGTTGACTCGACCTTGGACTATGCGGGGGAAGTATTTCTACAGGTTGCAAATCGTGAAGTGTTGTCGAACGCTGCGTCGAACGACACGAGGTGTTAAGAGAGACTCAATAGGATCGCTACGATGGGTTTCGTGAACCGAACCCTGAATTAGCGAGTGCGTCCAAACGAGCGTTGTGAGATCGTCGGTGCTTCCTCTCGGAGGCCGAATGAGTGCGGGTTGCTGGTGGTGCATGACCTTATTTCTGGGCCCGTTTGTGGGTGTTGGGGAGATTTTCTGATCTGGTGTGTGGGTATCGGTCGGAGTGACTCATACCCTCCTTACCGTAGGCAAGCTAGAATTAGGCTGTGTTTCCTGTCGGCGACGATCTGCTGACGAGTCTGTCACCTTCCTCAATGCCTCACGCTTCTGATGAAAAAAAACAACTTGATAACTGTCTTTACGCTGGGTGCCAGTGTGCAATTTGCGGTTTGTCTTGCAATGGCTGGGACCGTAGATCCGGCTCAGTCGGCTTGGCACAAGAAATACAAAGCTCAGGAAAATGCTCCCGAGCCAGCAGAGATGCTTCTTAACACTGATAAAGAGCCCAAGCTTGTCGAAGGATTCGAGCCGCTTTTCAACGGGAAAAATCTTGAGGGTTGGACGCCCAAAGGTGGTGAGTGCAAATTCGAAGTCAAAAAGGGAATGCTAGTTGGGACGTGTGTTCCTGGCACGGGAAGCACGTACTTGTGCACAGACAAGTCAGACTACAAGAACTTTATCTTCACCTGCGATATGCGTTGGGAAGTAGATGGTAACTCTGGCGTAATGTTTCGAGCCCAATCAAAACCCGGTAAGGATTCCGTCACTGTATTTGGGCCACAGGCTGAGATGGAGGGGATCACAGGCGATCGATTCTGGTCTGGCGGAATTTACGGGCAAAGCTGCGGCGGCTATTTCTATCCTGTGTGGTTAAAGGAACACGCGGCAGCGAGAAAGGCATTGGACCGACAAGGCTGGAACCGTTTGACGATCTCTGCTCAGGGGAATGTCGTGAAAACCTGGATCAATGGTGTGCCCGTTGCTCACTGGGTCGATAATGGTGAGTATCCCGAGGGATTCTTTGGATTGCAGATTCACAAAGGCAGCAAGGGCCAAGTGGTCTGGAAGAATATCCAGATCAAAGAGTTACCCTAGAGACACTGTCGCTTGCTGGACCACAGGGGATGCGTTGGCAGCACCGTTTTGCAACGCAACGCCAGTTTGTACGTTCCAATGCTCGCGTGTGATATTTGGACCAGTTGCCATTTCAATGGGTCATTTCAACGCTGGGAAGGGAATGATCTCGCGAGGTAAACATCGATAGACCTGCAATCCTTTCGAATGCGGCGTCTCTTGATTTGCTTGCTCTGTGAGCTGCCTCGTGTGGCCTTCCGATAGGTCTCGAGCTCCGCAAGTTGTCGCGTGTGGGGTGGTGGTGTGACAGTCGCGGGCTGAATACTCATTTTGACGGGTTAGGTTGGTGCCTAAGTGCGCGTCCGGCGAGCGCTCCAGTGGGGAATCCTCTGATGATCGTTGCTTTTCCATTGACAAATAGATAGCGAATACCGGTTGCATATTGGTGTGGATGATCAAAAGTCGCTTTGGCTTCGATCGTCTCTGGATCAAAGACCGCAATGTCTGCGACCATGCCAGTCTTGATCCGGCCTCTGTCAGTCAGCGACAGGATGCTGGCCGGTAGTCCTGTCATGCTGTGAATCGCCTGTTCGACCGGAATGACTTGTTCTTTGAGTGCGTAATGAGCGAGTTTGCGGGGGAATGTTCCGTAGTTCC
This sequence comes from uncultured Rhodopirellula sp., assembly GCA_913061385.1. GTDB lineage: Bacteria > Planctomycetota > Planctomycetia > Pirellulales > Pirellulaceae > Rubripirellula. The sequence continues at coordinate 4,945 of CAJXTM010000276.1, forward strand.
GCGGGTGTGGTTTTGTGGGTCCGGGGGATTTAACACCACCGTCAGATGCGGTTGCGACCCACGCTTGCCTCATGACATGCCGAACGTCTTGTTCATTCATGCTGAACTTCACCACACTTGCCCCGCCGTTCATCAGAACCTCGAATGCAATTTCAACGACCGGGGCACCTTTCATCTCTGCAATGGTAGCAAGGTCTTTGCCAACCCATTTGGGTTGCGGTTTATATCTTGCCAGTCGGATTGCGGAACCGTTATCTGCTCTGGAGATCGCTTTGCGAATGAGTGGTTCCAATGTGTGACGGTCCGATACAAGGCGTTCGCGCAACTGTTTCCCGCCGCCCTCGCGTGCCCAGCTTGGTAAAACGGTCGCCCCAAGGGAGGTGCTGGATGCGGTGTAGGGATATTGATCGGCCGTGATCGTAAAACCTTTTGCTCGCTGTTGTTCGATCTGTTTGGTTGCTTCGCGGACCAAACCCCATGCAGATCGACCCGCAGCTTTGAAATGTGAAATGTGAACGGGAAGTTCAGCGTCACGTCCTATTTGCATCGCTTCACCGACAGATTCCAGCAGCGTGGTGCCTTCACCCCGTATGTGGCTGACGTAAATTCCATTGTGTCTCGCGACGACTTTGGCGATTGTGGTGAGCTCTTCGGTGTTAGCGTAGGAACTGGGGACGTAGATCAATCCCGTTGACATGCCCCACGCACCATCAAGCATTGCTTTTTCAGCGAGTTGCAACATTTCTGCAAGTTGCGGCTCTGTTGGTTCCAATCGTTTGGAGTCTAGGACAGCTTTGCGGAGACCACCTTGGGGAAGCAGATGCGCGACGTTCGTTCCGGCGCCATATTTGTCAATGTGGTCGTAATACTGGCCGACATTGATTGGGCCAGAGCCACAGTTGCCAGTGACAAGTGTGGTGCAGCCTTGCATCACGTAATTCATTGCCGATCGGGTTTCGTTGTCCTCGATTTCGCCATCAGAATGGTTGTGCAGATCAATGAAACCTGGGCAGATGATCAGGCCACTGCAGTCAAGTTCCCAAGCAGCTTCCACGCGTTGATCAGGTG
>CAJXTM010000277.1 GCA_913061385.1 uncultured Rhodopirellula sp.
AGATCAGCCTCGGTCTCGTGGGCTCGGAGATGTGTATAAGAGACAGGTTTTACACGTTGCACAATGTCGAGATAAGGCATTCCTGGTTTCACCATCACGCTGTCGGCACCTTCTTGTAAATCTAGCGCGACTTCATGTAGGGCCTCATCTGTTTGGGAGGGTGCTTGCTGGTATGTCTTTTTGCTTGCACCTCCAAGATTGCTGGATGAACCAACAGCATCACGGAACGGGCCGTAAAACGAACTTGCGTATTTGGCCGCGTAAGACATGATTTGGACGTGGGAAAAATGCTGTTCATCCAATGCTGTACGAATCGCACCGATTCGACCATCCATCATGTCGCTTGGAGCAATGATGTCACATCCAGCCTCTGCTTGGACCAGCGATTGCTGACAAAGGACGGCTAGTGTCTCGTCATTAGCGACATCGCCGCTACGAACAAGACCGTCCTGACCATGGCTGCTATACGGATCCAACGCCACATCGCAAATGATTCCGATGCTGTCTCCTACTTCTTGCTTGACTCGCCTAACTGTTCGGCAAACAAGATTATCGGGGTTGATGGCTTCGGCAGCATCTTCGGTTTTAAGTGATGCATCGGTGGCCGGAAAGATTGCAAGTGCAGGCAGTCCGAGCTCGCATGCTCGTGTTGCTGCACGGCAAATTTCGTCCTCGCCAAGTCGATCAACACCGGGCAAACTGTTAATTGCCTGCCGCCCTTTGCCGTCGAAGACGAACAACGGCCAGATCAGATCATTCGTGCTGAGAGTGGTTTCAGTGACAAGTCGCCGCGACCAGTCATGCCGACGTACTCGACGCATCCGAGTGGCGGGAAATGCTCCGCGTAAAAAATCTGACATTCTTTGCTCCTTTAAGACACTTCATGTTAAAAGGCGAACGGAGTTTTTAGAACCGCTGGATCTGAGAATTGCTGAATCAACGTTCTCCATCAATCTTGGCTAATCATGATGGTGGAGTGACGTCGCAGGTCAGCAGAACTCACTGGAAATGCTAGAATTACGGCTTAACACGAGTCACAGTCGCTATTTCGGACTCGGCTAGCCATCCATCAAAACATTTCTTCAATCAAAATATGACAAAGTTTGCATCCGTTCGACTCGTGCTTTTTTTGATCCTGGCCGTTTTTCCACCGCTGGTATCCCGGTCGTGGGCTCAGCAAGGCGAGAAAATGTCTGTGTTATTGATTGATGGGCAGAATAATCATAATTGGAAAGCGACGACTCCGCTGATTAAACAGACGCTTGAGGGAACTGGTCGGTTTGATGTTGATGTTGCCACATCGCCCGGAACCGGAGAAAGCATGGATTCATTCTCTCCTGATTTTTCGAAATATGATGTCGTTGTTTCAAATTACAACGGCAAACCATGGAGCGAAGCAACTCAAAAAGCATTCGAACAATTCGTTGCCGGTGGTGGGGGCTTTGTCAGTGTTCATGCGGCAGACAATTCTTTTCCCAAATGGTCAGCCTACAACCGGATGATCGGGGTTGGTGGATGGGGGGGCCGATCAGAGAAGGATGGACCTTACGTTCGCTGGAAAGAAGATCGTAAACAGTTCACACGCGATCTCACTCCTGGTAGGGGTGGTACTCACGGGAAACGTGTCCCTTTTCTTGTGGTAGTGCGTGATGTGGAACACCCCATTACGGCAGGATTGCCGGCCGCCTTCATGCAGACCGCAGATGAACTATATGGGAAATTGCGGGGGCCAGCTGAAAATATGCACGTGCTGGCGACTGGCTTTAGTGCGCCAGCAACTGGTGGAACCGGCGAGCACGAGCCACTTTTGATGACTGTGCAATTTGGTGATGGACGAGTTTTTCACACCACTTTGGGGCATGATGATGCCGCGATGAAAGGCATAGCGTTTCAGGTTACTTTGCAACGGGGAACTGAATGGGCTGCCACAGGAACAGTGAAGCAGCCAGCTGTGGAAGGACAACTGTTGACAAATGAGACGCCCGCAATGCGAGATCCGGCGGATGTTAAGCCTGACGAATTTGCCGCAATGCCCGATATCATGTCCAAAGGTTGGGTGACACTTTTTAATGGAAAAGATCTAGGTGGCTGGTCCCAGAAAAACGGGACGGCAACCTATCGAGTCGAGAGTGGGATGATCGTCGGAAAGACAGCGCAAGGAAGCCCTAACTCGTTTATGTGCACGACTCGGGATTATGGAAACTTTGAATTGACATTTGAGGTCAATGATGATTCCGGGCTAAATAGTGGGGTGCAAATCCGTTCGCTCAGCAAGGCGGACTTTAATAATGGACGCGTGCATGGTCCACAGATAGAGATCGAAAGCGCGCCAGGAGAAAGTGGTTACATCTATAGTGAAGGAACAGGACGAGGTTGGATTACAAAACAGCAGCCAGTCAAGGATGCTTACCAAAACGGAAAATGGAATCGGTTTGTTGTCCGAGCGAATGGTGACCGAATACAAACGTGGGTAAACGGGAAAGCAATCGCGGATATTCTGGATGTCGAATCGAGCAAAAAAGGATTCATCGGATTACAGGTCCATGGCATTAAGCGTGATACTGGTCCGTTTGAAGTTCGGTGGCGTGATATTCGAGTGCGTGACTTGAACTGATGACTCAAGAGGAACCTGTTTCCTCCATTGCCATTCAGCAGTCGACCAGTCGTGCTGGATGATTAACGCTGTTGCAACAGGGGCTTTGTTTGCTTACGCCATGCGTTTCCGTCTGATGCGTGCGTCGCAGCGATCGTTTTTGGGGGAGCATCATGGATAGTTATCAGCTCATGCTGATTTTCACGCTGAACTGTTTGCGCAAACGGTAACGAATGTTTGGTTGGAACCAGTTCTGCTTTTCGTCGCAGTGGTTACTTTGATTCGGACTTTCGATACGACATTCATGCATCGGACGGTGTAATGCGTGTGCCTGAGCCGTTGAGATAGTCGACTCCTTAAAGGTAGGGTCCGCGGCATGGATGCAGTGGAGTGACCCAAAATCAGTGCGATGACTCTCACGTATGAGTGCTGGAGCATGAATGGATCTCGAGAAGCCATTATTGCGGTGGTTTTAGCCTGCGGTACCCAAGCAGTCGCCTTTGAACCACCGACATCAACCGATTTCGGCGTTATGCTAAAGAGTGGTTGGGGACTATCTGGTGAATTTGTTGAGTCGGCCAGCGGGAGAGATCTGGTTTCTCCTTCGCCGTATGCGAATTCAGCTCCACCCGTGATGCAGGGACCTGTTGAGCCGCTGAGGGCAATGAACGCCGCTGCAAACAGAGACACGACTGCGGCCACGAATACAGAGGGTGATTTCGCCAAGGGCAAATTCGGTTTTGACACAAAATTTAAACTTGAAGAGTCTGGTGTCGGTCAGCTAGCAGCAGACCCGGAACCTAGGGTAGATGCGGAATTTCAAAAGGCTGATCGTGATAACGAACAGCTAGATTTTGAATCCTTGCAAATCGATCGTGCCCCCTCTGTACCTCGATTGCGGCCACGGCGATCATTCGGCGAAAATATTCGTGAGAATTTTGACGAGGGCAGCAAAGCCAAAGTGATCGTTGCAGAGCCAATCAACGGATTCGGCTTGCCATTTCGGACATTTGCGGATTTCTCGCAGGTTGGGGGTCAAGGTGAGAATGTGGGACCAGCTGACGTCTATGATTTGGTTGACGTAGATGCAGCAGAATCCAGAAGTGCGGTGGTGGCTGGCTGGAAATCTTTGCCAAAAGCGTTGGAGGGACCTGCTAGGAAAGCAGGCTTTGGGGATGCTGAGCGTTTTCCTGAGTTGGAAGCGGTTGCATCGTTGTTCAAAGCATTGCAGGTCACAGAAGCCGACGATGGTGATCCGGAAAACGTCGAGATGCTGCAATTGCCGACTCATGCTATGACGCAAGCTTACGAAATCGACTGGCTGGATTTTGGGCCACAGCAGCCTCTGCCTGCCGATTCATTTGAGTCCAAAGCGTCCATGACCGACTCATGGGGATTGATCGAAAGTACACGGTATGCACCTGTTGACCCACTTGCTAGTGTTGCTGAGTTGTGGCAATTGACGCAGCGGAGCCTACGGCAGGCAAGGCAGTCGCTGGAGAGTGGTAGCGCGGTTGAGTAAATGGCTTTCGCCTTGGAAGCATTCCGCTTGTGCGCGGCGAACATTGATGCGGCCGAGCAGACGCATGCCGGTATGTCCTCGTTCGAGGCTGCCATGGATGTAGTACGCGAGTCGAACGATTTCTGTTTGTCGGTGGAGGGCATGCGTAATCCGCAGATACAGTGCGTGATTTCCAAACATAAGACAGTTGTGCTGAAGGCGCGCGATTGTCAAGAATTGTCTGCGCGTGAAGCAGCGTTTCAGTACATTACTTTTGCCCGGTGCGAACTAGTCAAATCTGCGAACGGCATTCCTGAGGCAGGCGAAGCCTTGATGTTGCTCGGTGCCGCGGAGTCAGGAATTGTTGGTGGGGATCTGTTCCACGGAGATGCGATCACTGCCATGCTACAGGCGGCAGTAATCGATATTACCCCTGAAGATTACAAACCACATTCAGCTTTAGGGATCACCTTGTCTAGGCAGAGTTTGAGCGAACAAGCACGCTTGTCGATCCAACGTAGCTTAGAACTCAAGCCGACCCAGTTGGGGTATCAGGGCTTGATTGAGCTTGCAATGCAATCATGAGGATGAAGCCATTGCAGAAGAGTTGCAAGCTAAATGGCTGCAGGTTTCACCGAGTGCTGAGGTAGTCGCTTTGGACCTGGGAAACGGTTCCACAGAATTCAATGTGCCCGGCGTCAAAGTTCTACGTCTTGCGAATGAAATGGATTCTGATTCGCATTCAAAAAAACACATGGGGCGGCGGGCACTTTTTCCGTTTGTCAGATAGACGCTCGTTTAGCAAGAATCGAGTTGGCTGCTCGCAGACCACTGTCCATGGCGCCCTCAATGCTTGGCGTTTGGAAATGGTCTCCACAGAGATAAGTGTTTTCGCGATCTTCAACTTCGGGTGATCGGATTACATTAGCGATGTCCATCAGGGGAAGCCCATAGGGAATCTGGTAGGTTTGGATCAATTCCCATTGGTTGACCTGGTCACCAAACCAGTCTGTTAATTGCTCTTTGACGAGTGGTTCAATTTCTTCGCTACTTTTCCCGTCGTGTGAGCTGAGGGAGACTGAGATCAAAGAGTTTTGGGGCGGGGCATATTCTTCAGCGACATTGCTGATAATGGTGGCTGTCTGGATTGGTCCGTTCTCGTCGCCGCGGAGAATCAAGCTCTTGTATTTCTGGTCACATCGTGGGCTGGAATAGTACAGCGTTGTGGTCTCATTCCATGATGTTTTCATCTGCGGAAGATCAAGTAAGCTGGCTGCTGCGTTGCTTTCGGTTGCGATGACAACGTGGTCACCTGAAAGTGAGTCGCCATTGGATAAAAGGATACGTTTTCCATCCAGCTGAACAGCAGCGGACTGTAAGTTAATCGATCCATGCGGCAATTGTTCTGCCAATTGTCTTGGAATTGCTGCCATGCCATCTGCGGGAACAGCGATGTCCCCTAAAGAGAACATCCTAAAGACGAACTCCAGCATTCGGCTAGAAACGGAGAGGTTTTCATCTAGAAACACACCGCCGATGAATGGGCGAAAGAACTGGTCCAGCATACGATCCGAAAATCCAAAGTCACGCAAATATTGCTCTGTGGTTGTGTGTGGACGCTCGTAAAGGTCTGACAGTGAACCGCGACAGGTTTTGCTTCTTAGACGCCAAATTCGTAATTTGTCGGAAAGTGAGCCAACCGGATTCGTAGCAGTTGACCATGCTTTACCTGGGTTACGCCACGGATCGGCTAACTCAGTGAATCGACCTGAGTGCCTGATCAGTGCACCCGGTTCGAATGGCCGTAATCGGAGAGCGGGGTAGTCCAGCAGTTGCTGACAGCTTGGATACGCAGTTAACAGCACCTGGAATCCCACGTCCAAAGTGAAGCCGTCAATGACATCGGACCGGACC
>CAJXTM010000278.1 GCA_913061385.1 uncultured Rhodopirellula sp.
GAGATCAGCCTCGGTCTCGTGGGCTCGGAGATGTGTATAAGAGACAGCTGATGGATAGCGTCGACCATCCGGTTCAGTGGTGGATAAAATTTTATCCCAGAATTCCACGAAACCACTTTCAAAACCCACCCCGCTTTTCTGAACGCTGGGAGGTGTGTCGCGGTCAAATAGGTCAATGTAGATTAGATGCCACCACTCGTTTTGCTGAAGATAAAGCAAGGCTGCTGAACGGTCGTAGTGGACCAGGTGTTTTGCTGCGTGAGCGTGTATGTCGCAAAACCAATCGCAGTCGGGAGGATGGCCGGTAAAGCCCTCCCCTAAAGTCGCCTGTACATGCCATTCACGATCACTCTCGGTTTTGGCAAAGCTGATCAGTTCACAGGTATCGCCGCTTTCAATTCCCTTGTCACAGAGACAGCAATTGGGTGGCATCATTTGCACTCACCTTGTTAGGAAGGTTGCGGTTCATTTGAGAAATGGCTTGTTAGTATGGCAATCTTAGTAGATTGAAAAAACACCGATCGTAGGGTTTCTACACCCCCATTGTTTTTGCGGAAGTGGGGTGAAAGCGTCGGATATTGATCGACTTCAGACCGCGTTCATCGATTGTATGGGGCTAAAATCGGTGACAATTCTTAATCCCCACATCGGATCAACTCTAGCCTGCTACTAGGGTGGTACAATTCTGCGTTGCGAAGGCGTTTTGTTCTTGATGTTGGATTGAGGATTGTCAGAACCACAGGGGACTCTGCATGTTAAGCTTCCAGAATAAAATAATACGAGCGATCAGAACATGCGTGATCCTGTTCTTGATGGGAGTCTCTTTGGCTTCAGGGCAAGATCAATGGTTGGCGGGAGCAGGTCGCAGTTCAATCACGCCCACTGAGCCCTTGATGATGGCGGGCTATGCGTCTCGTACGACTCCAGCAACAGAAAAAAATATTGACTTGTGGGCCAAAGTTTTATTCCTGAAGGATCGAGGGGGAAATCGTGGAGTCTTGATTTCGTTGGACCTTGTTGGCATCGGCCGCCCGCTGTCGCAGCGTGTTTGCCAGCGATTGAAAGAGTCCTTTGGGCTGGATCGTGGTCAGATCGCAATCTTTACAAGTCATACACATTCAGGTCCTGTTGTCGGTCTGAATCTTGCGCCGATGCACTTCATGCTTGCTGATGAGGCTCAGCAAAAACGGATTGCGGCGTATGCGGATCGACTCGTTGATGAGATCGAATCTGCTGTCGATATGGCGATCAAGGGAAACAGGGCAAGTCGTGTTCAATGGGGCAGTGGCAAAGCTACGTTCGCCGTGAATCGGCGAGAAAACAAGCCTTACGATACGATTGAGAAAAAGAGGATAACCGGCCTTTTGGCTGGACCGGTTGACCATGATGTTCCTGTTCTTAGTGTGCGTGATTCGTCTGGTAAGCTGTTTGCCGTTGTGTTTGGCTATGCCTGTCACGCAACGACATTGGCCTCCAGTCAGTGGGATGGCGACTACCCAGGTTATGCTCAGGTAGAACTCGAGAAGTCTCATCCAGAGTGTATGGCGATGTTCTGGGCGGGGTGTGGTGCAGACCAGAACCCCTTGCCACGGCGTTCGCTTGAACTGGCGAAAAAGTATGGAGCCGAATTGGCACGCGCGGTGAACGACGTGTTGGCCTCTCCCATGTCGGTGGTTCAGCCTGAATTGCGTTCGCAATATGTCGAGACTCAGCTTCAGCTTCAGCAAATTCCTGACGCAGAACAACTGAATCAAACAACTCGCTCGACGAATCGATATGAAGCGGCAAGAGCAAGAATTCTGCAAAAGCAGTTGCAAGAGGAGGGAAATGTGCCAGATAGTTACCCTTATCCGATTGCAGTCTGGAAGCTAGGTGATGAGATCAATTTTGTGCATCTTGGGGGAGAAGTTGTCGTTGATTACTCCCTTCGTTTGAAAGACGAACTCAACGGCAAGCAGACGTGGGTTGCTGGATATGCCAACGATGTCATGGCGTATATCCCGTCGCGGCGCGTGCTTGCTGAAGGTGGGTATGAAGGTGGAGGTTCAAATGTTTACTACGGCCTGCCCGGACTTTGGCATCCGGACTCGGAGGCGAAGATAATCAATGCTGTTCACGAGCACGAACAGAGCATGAAGGTGGGAAAACCCTGAAATGTTGTTGTGCGTTTGTGATCCTACACAATCTTGTTCTATGCAGAGTAACCCAATGAATGTTCTGTTTGGTCGTTCCGCACTTCTCTTGCTGTGCCTGCTTGCGGTTTCATCTGTTTCTGCCGCAAAGCCACCATTAACACTGAGTTACAAAGCCCCGCATTGGTTGATCATTCACGGGGAACAGATCCCCGGTCGAGAAATTCGAATCAATTATCTCGAGGCCTACTGCCGGGCAGACTCAACCGATGCAGATTGGGTGAAACACACGGTGGTCAAACATCAGCCGCAGTTCATCTCGCTGAGTGATGATGAAACTGTGTTGAAGCTGCGAGACAAGGTGAGTGATGGATTGATCGTTGAACATACGATCAAAGCTCGTAGTGATGAGGTTCAGTTTCTGATCAGGGCGCATAATCCTACAAGTCAGAGATCTGAAGCACATTGGGCCCAGCCATGCATACGTCTCGGTGACTTTACTGGTTTCGCAAACAAAGGTGGTGATCTTGATGACTATCTGCCCAAGTGCTTTGTGTTTCTTGGCGGAAGCTTAATGCGGATGACTGAAATCAAACCGTGGGCCATGAAAGCAAGATACACGCCAGGTCAGGTTTGGTGCCCCCAAGGTGTCCCAAGGAGGGATGTGAACCCGCGACCCCTCAGTTCCCTTGTTCCAAGTAACGGCTTGATAGGGTGCTACAGCGGTGACGATACGATGATTTTCGCAGTCGCGTTTGAGCCGTATCAGGAGTTGTTTCAAGGAGTGGCACGCTGTCTGCATTCCGATTTTCGGCTCGGTGGCTTGCGTGCAGGTGAAAGCAAACAGATTCGTGGACGTGTATACCTGATGGAAAATGATGTGCCGCGACTGTTGAAGCGTTACGAGTCAGATTTTCCGGAGCATCAAAAGTAATGCGATTGAGCATCGGTCGCCGAACCAGATTGCGTGATGTACCACACTATTCATTTAGGAACATCGGCTTGTCATCGCGTTGTGCCGCCAGGGCACGGAATTGCTGCATCAGCAGTTTGCCTTCGGGGCTAACAAGTACATGATCTCCGGTTGATGAGTTCGTGTCTTGTGCTTGATCCCAGCGTTTGATTGCATCGGCCTGTGTCGTCAGGCGGTCTGCAATCTCTGCAACGTAGTCATAGTCCAAGTCACCAAAACCTTCGATTGCTGTTAGGGACTTGCCCGCAATGTATCGGACAATATCGTAAGGGTCGGTTAGTAAATGGACCAGGTATCTTGCCATCCAATCTGAGTGAGAAGCGTCGATAGCGGGTTGCCAGCCCATGTGCCAAGCCACAATCGCCCGGATTCCAGCATCTCCACGCAACGCCCAATTTACCCCGGTAGCAAGAGTGGAATCGTATTTACTCAACTCAGGTGTTTCGATCCCATACCACGATTCCAATTTGTTAGCCGTCCATTGAAGTGTTTTATCGAGGTGGCATAGGTTGCACGCGTTGGGGCGTCCGGCAGTCTCATCCTTGGCGACATTAGGTGAAAATAACTGGTGGCTGCGGTTTGCCTTCATTAAGCCATAGCTAGTGTGAGGCATGTGGCAGTTGTAGCAACGCGATCCACTGCTAGTTGACTCATGGTGCGTGTGGGTTTTGCCGTAGTCATCTGCATTGTGACATTGGGTACAGGCATGATCGCCATCCATGTCGATGGCGAGTTGGTCGTTTGCCCAATCCTCTGTTGCTTGTGCGTCGCCTGCTTCTTTGTGCATCGAATGGCATGAAATGCAAGACATTGTTCCCTGCAGGTAGCAGGGTGATTCCGCCAGACCACTGAATTCTCGCCCCGTGACTCGTATCATTCCATCGTTCCAAAATACGGAATCATAGAACGCATCTGGGTCCTGCCCTTGGCGTTCTAACAATGCTTCGCTGTCGGGGTTGCAGCGGTAAAGGTGCCGCGATTCGGATAGTTCTTTGCCTGGTCGGAAAGTATGGCCGTTGTTTCTAGTTGCCGGGTCAAGGTGCGTCGCCATTGAGTGGCAGTTACCGCATACTTGCGAGCTCAAACGGTGGTCAAGGTCGCGAGGATTGATAATGGGATCCAGTGGTTGTGTTGACTCCACGTTCGTAACCTCTGGTCCCACACCGTCACCAGAGTTGCCTGGACGCGTCCTGTGAAAAGCGATGTGTTCTTCGCCTGGGCCATGGCATGCTTCGCATGAAATTCCAAATTCGGATACCTGTGTATCGAATACGAAGTCTCGCGAAAGTAATTGCTTTGGGTTGGTGGTGTGGCACTGCAAGCATGTGTTGTTCCAACGCCCTACTTCGATGTCAGGCTTGTCAGTGGGTGGCTCAAGAAAGCAGCTTTTGCGTGGTACCCAGCGATCTTCTTCCTTCAGATATACCAATGGAAACTGACCAAGCATCCGGCCTTTGCCCATCGGGAACCAATACACTTGCATGTGGTGTGAACCCGTGCTCATCACGATGGGCAACTGCGTTCTTTCGTTTGGTGGAACGTTTTGTCCCTCCGGTTGAACCACGTTAGCGGGAAGTTCCACCCAACACAATTCACCGTCTTCGGTCATTTTGTAGGTGCGTCCGTTGAAGGTGACAGTTTGGTTTTTGAAGTTGCCCATCACCGAATCGGTAGTGGCTACCTGTGTCATTGTGCGGTGGTAAGAATCGTGCCACGACTCATACTGTTCACCGTGACATTCCAGACACGCGGATGCTTTGGTGTAACCGTCGGCTGCTATTTCAATCGGTCGAAAGGGCTCGTACACTGCCGACGTTATGATGTCTTTCTCTGCCGGACGCTCATCAACGGCTAACGTTTCTGTCTTGAATGAGAGTTGCCAAGTCGCGAATGCGGTGAAGCAGAACGCAGGTACCAGGACGACAAGGCCAGGCTTGCCGATCCGCGGACTCTTGCGGTAAACCATTGCGGCCACTGAAAAAACAACAGCCCAGATTATCGAAAAGATTGTCAGCTCATTTGTCATAACAGCCTTTCACTGCTATTTCGGCTTGCATGCCGCGGATATGCGGGATATCTAACCCCACGTGCAAGACGATTTCTCTTGTGTCACGGTATCGGTTTCAAACGCGTTCAACACCGGCGTACTCGTGCGATACAACTGACCGTGGGAAAACGCTTGATTTTCGACCAGCGTCGATTGAGTTTCGACTGTTGCTGTTCCTTCACCAGCATAGACGAAAACCTTCTGTTTTCGCCAATCGCAATGTGGTTGAAACCGACGTTCAGACCCTAAGGCAACGGGTATCGCCGTTAAAACGAGACTTTTGCTGTCTGGCCGCCAGGTTCAATTGGTCTCGCGGTTGATGGTCGCACCCGTTTCACGGGGCTACTCGCCCGTACCGCCCTGCCAGTTATCGGTCTGAAAAGGCGATGCGGGCAGGCCAGCTGAGTTGACGAGATTTGGATTTGCGATCTTGCGCCAGCCGAAGCGTACTGTTTTTGGGTTTTTCACCCCCTCTGCGGAAACGACGACCGTTTTTCCATCAATCGTGGCTTGCGCGTCTACGAATTTGCCAGCGGCTGTACCGACCTGAAACTCATTCAAAGCTTTTCCATCACGGGATCGTAGTCCTTGGGCGACATGTGCGAACGACAATCGAGCCTTGTTGCCCTCGACTGTCATCGATTTATAAAGCGGTCCGGAGTAGGTCATGCCTTCTTTTTTATAGGTTTTGGCCAACGCCCACAGGGCGAGTCGATTGCCAACGTCGAGTTTGTTGCGTGGATGAATGTCTGCGATGTTGTCAACCAAATCTGTCGTGACGGCCATGCCTGTCCCCGGCAGTTTCAGGGTCGCAACTTGAGCCTCCCACAATTTCGGTAATTCGCCTTTCTCGT
>CAJXTM010000279.1 GCA_913061385.1 uncultured Rhodopirellula sp.
CGAGATCAGCCTCGGTCTCGTGGGCTCGGAGATGTGTATAAGAGACAGGTTGCAACATGAAGTGGCATTGTGTTCAGACATCAGCATTTTGCTGTGGAAGTCTGGGACCATGAATACTGTGGGCCGAGACTCGATTGAAGATACTGGTGTGCTAGATATGTCCAACCCACCGGCAGATTCAGTCGGGGCCAGAGTTCACCGAGAATTCATTGGCTAGTGTTCGTTGGTCAGTTTGTTACGTACGGTTCTTAGGCGTCTGGTAGGCTTTTGTTTTCAATCGTAGGTATACTGCTGAGACGCGTTGGTGATGATTACGGCGTTTCATGTTATGTGGTGTTACGTCGTGTGGTGCTGACTGCGTTCCCTAATCCTATGCCCATAAAGGTCATTAGGTTGAAAGGCTTTTGTATTTGTTCCCATATCGATGTTCAGTCCCTGCACTGAGCGAATTACTCAACCCAATGTCGAATGGTTTTTTTATGCGTTTTTTTATTGTCGCCTTGGTCCTGCTTGTCGTTTCCGATGTTACGAGTGCTGCTGACTCACGTCCCAACATTGTGCTGATCATGGCTGATGATTTGGGGTTTTCGGATCTCGGTTGTTATGGCTCTGAGATTGAGACACCGAACCTCGATCAGCTCGCGAGTCGGGGGTTACGTTTCAACCAGTTTTACAATACGGCGAAATGTCATTCATCACGGATTTGTTTGCTGACTGGGTTGTACATGTACCAAGCGGGAAATCAGCAGATGGATCGGGGAGTTACATTGGCCGAGGCGCTCAAGCCTTCGGGTTACCATACGATGATGGTTGGAAAGTGGCATCTTGATGGGCAGCCTACTGAACGCGGATTTGATCGATATTTCGGGCATCTGAGCGGCGCAACAAATTTCTTTACGGGTGATGACACGTTTCGCTTGAATGGAGAGCCTTTTGATGTGCCTGAGACAGGCTTTTATACCACCGACGCAAAGACCGATTATGCCTTGAAGTTTTTGGATGAGGCCAAGGCAGAGGAGAAACCTTTCCTGCTCTATCTTGCCTACAACGCCCCGCATTACCCACTGCATGTCAAAGAAACAGATTTTCGAAAGTATGAAGGTCGTTATGATGCTGGTTGGGACAGAATCAGAAAGCAGCGTTATCAAAAACAGCAGCAGCTTGGCATTCTGCCCAAGGAAATCAAACTTTCCCCAAGGCCAGAAGAGGTATCTGCATGGGCGGATTTGTCGGATGAACAACGCCACTGGGAATCGGAGCGGATGTCTGCGTATGCCGGCATGGTTGATTGTTTGGATCAGAACATTGGGCGGCTGTTGAAACGGCTAAACGAGTCAGGCCTCTCTGAAAACACGATTGTGATGTTTTGCAGTGATAACGGAGCCTGTCCTTTTGAACGCACACGTGGAAAAGAGTTCCGTCCGTGGGATCCGAGGTCTTATTGGACTTACGACGTTGGCTGGGCGCACGTTGGAAACACTCCGTTCCGTTGGTATAAGCAAAATCAACATGAAGGTGGGATCTCATCGCCCATGATCGTGTCTTGGCCGGGGTTGAAAACGAAACCGGGGAGCGTGACAGATCAGCCTGCACACTTGATTGATTTCATGGCGACCTGTGTCGATCTTGCTGATGCTGAATATCCGAGCTCCTATGGAGGCCGGGACATAACGCCGGTGCAGGGGCGATCGCTGAAGCCTGTTTTTGCTGGGGGCGTTCGTGAGCCCCACCCCTGGCTGTACTTTCAATTCTCAAACAACCGCGCTGTTCGCACGGGGGATTTGAAGGCTGTCTCGGTCAAAGGCCGTCCATGGGAACTGTACGATCTCGCGGTCGACCGCGCTGAACTCAATGATCTAGCAAAGAATCGTCCCGTTGATCTGAAAGAGATGCAGAACTTATGGCATCAGATAGCAGAAACTACGGAGCAGGCTCCCGTCAATTTGCGCCGACCAGTGGGCGATGCGAAGAATAAGAAAAGCAAAGCCAAGAAGAAAAACGGAAATGCCAAAACGAACTGATTCGAGTGCAGTCTAGAATACTTCGGAACGAGTTCAGAGATCATTCGTTCCATGCGTAACGGAATCCATCAGCGACTGCCAAGTGGCCGGATCCAACAGCCGCTGCCAGTTTGCGGGGTGAACAACGCAGTATCCACATCCGGTGTATGGGTTCCGCTGTAAAAGCTGCCATGATTGTCCTTGCCACGATGGGCATCAGGCATCATGTTGTTGCTCGCGGAGCATGGTGAATGGGTGTTCCGCTTGTCAGGCGGTGCTCAAGGTGGAGATTTTGGCTGCATGTTATCAATTGAAACACTGGTGTTGATCGGTGGAATCCTGTTGTTTGCCGGTGTAGTTGCCAGCAAGCTTTCTGATTGGGTTGGGATCCCCACCCTGCTGGTGTTTCTCGTCATCGGGATGCTTGCGGGCGACGAGGGAATTGGACGCATCTCATTTGATTCTCCTCAGGTCGCCCAGGCGACGGGCACGGTCGCATTGTTGATCATTCTGTTTGCTGGGGGCCTTGATACCCAGTGGTCGTCTGTACGAAGTGTTTTGGCACCCGGCCTCATGTTGTCAACGCTGGGTGTTCTGATCACAACTTTTTCCATGGGGTTGTTCGCGTGGTTCATGTTGGGAACTTATTCAACGTTTGATATCGGCGAAGATGGGCTCAGCTGGACAGAGGCGTTACTGCTAGCGGCGATAGTTTCGTCTACGGATGCCGCCGCTGTCTTTTCCGTTTTTCGTACTAGCGCTGTCAAACCATCCGCCCGAATACGCCACCTGCTGGAATTTGAATCAGGCAGTAATGATCCGGTGGCAGTGTTGATGACGATGGCCATCCTCGGAGTGATGGTATCAAACAATGCGTCGATTGCTGGCGTTGGGGTCAACCTGATTACTGAGTTGATTGCCGGTGCGATTACCGGTTTTGCGATGGGATGGTGCGGAACTTGGGTGGTGAATCGGTTGCGATTATCGGCTTCGGGTTTGCATCCTATTCTTGTGCTGTCGATTGGATTGATGACATTTGGTTTTGCAAACTTGGTGGGGGGAAATGGGTTTCTCGCGATTTATGTTTGTGGTGTTACGCTGGGCAATCGCATTGTGCGTCATCATGATAGTGTTCTGCGTTTCCATGATGCACTTAGTTGGCTCGCGCAATTGGCTATGTTCATTGTGTTGGGATTATTGGTCGTCCCTTCTCGCCTGGTGTCCGTTGCGGGCGTAGCGGTGGCGATGGCACTGTTCCTGATGCTGGTCGCCCGGCCATTGAGCGTCATGGCCTGCTTGTTGCCATTTCGGATACCACGAAAAGAAGTTGCTTATGTCTCGTGGGTAGGGCTGCGCGGGTCGGTTCCGATCGTGCTTGCGACGTTTCCGATGTCGTACGGAATACCCGGTGCCGAAGAAGTGTTTGATGTCATCTTCTTCATCGTGTTGACCTCTGTGCTGATCCAAGGTCTTACGCTTGTACCATGTGCCCGATGGCTGGGTGTCGCCGAAGCAGAGGGTGTCGCCGAAGAAAAGGGTGGCACCTGAGAGCCAGCGTCATGCAAGGCGTGCCGGGTGGGTCACACGAGACCGAGATGCCGGACATCTTGCGTGCATGGCTGCTTGATTTCCAGTCCCGATTTTGTCAGTTAACTTGCACGGGCAGTTTGTACCAAGAGTTTTGCAGATAGCCCTTGGCGTTCCAGGGGACTCGATAGGGCATGAAGCCTCCTGAACTGTCGAGTGCTCGTACCATCAGCCGTTTCGTGGTTGCGGTTATATTGACTTTGGCATTCCAAAGTTGCCAACAGAATTCGCTGTCCTTGCCTACCGTGGTTGCCTCTGTCCAGCGTTTTCCCTGATCTGCGGATACGAGAACTTTTTGGACGGTTGTTC
Source organism: uncultured Rhodopirellula sp. (assembly GCA_913061385.1). Classification (GTDB taxonomy): domain Bacteria; phylum Planctomycetota; class Planctomycetia; order Pirellulales; family Pirellulaceae; genus Rubripirellula. Next base: position 3,897 of record CAJXTM010000279.1, read on the forward strand.
CTGGCCGACCTGTGGGTAGGACATAACCGGTCAAATCAATTTCCCCGGCTGCAAGTTTCGTTTCCGGTTGTGGAGTGCAAATAGCAGCGTTGATGGGGTAGCGATAGATTGGACCTGATTCTGCCCAGTCAATTGGGTCAGTTTTCCTCACGATTTTATAGGCTGTCGCCACGTAGTGATTGGGAGAAGGACGATCACTGACCACGATTCGTCCGAGCCATTTCACGCTTCGCGCACCAATGTATCCAGGTACGAGTGTCCGAAGCGGATAACCGTGGTCGGGTGTCAGTGGAGCGTCGTTCATTCCGTTTGCAAGCAGTGGCGCGCCTGCGCCTGATCCAATCATTGCTTTTGCAATTGGGATCGATCCACCGAACGGGATGATCCCACCTCCCTTTTCGATTTCGTCCAATCCTTCAAACCAAACATGCTTTGCGTCGGGTGTGACTTCGGCTTGTTTCAGCACATCTGCAAGTGCAATACCCTGCCATGTTGCATTTCCAATTGCTCCCGACTGCCATTGGACGCCGCCAACTTTGCCTTCCTTGTTGTATTCGGATCTGCGGTTTCCAGCGCAGGTGAGCGTTGCGGTGGTGGAATGAGGTTTGAATCGTCCCAGGCTTTTGAGTGATAACGAGGAGGGGCGGTTCACCATCCCTTCGACTTTTAGCTGAAATTCGTCAGGATCGATGACAGGATTGGGGGCATGGCTGCGGACATAAAAATGTTTGGTGGGTGTGATCCAAGACTTTACCAAATCACCAAGCTTTGGCTCGGCATTGTTGGGATCTGTCGAGTGATACACCAACTGCTTTGGCTCTGCCGCAACTGCTCTCGATGAGGTGAGCGTGCCTCCCGCGATCATGATACCACCGCTGGCTAAAAGCATTTCTCTGCGTGTAATCATCTGGGTGTATCCTGGTGTCAAAGCTTGCGGTGATGGTGTGTGGCGTTGGTTGGCTGAATGGATGCTAAATAGACCACCCGCGGAGTCCGTCCTAAGATTATAGATCGGATGACAGGCAGGTGTTGTTAGGCTTATTTAGTATTTGGCTGCGTGATGGAAAACGATGCGACTGCGGCACTATCTGCTTCTGCTCGCCAGAGAAAAGCGGATTGAGTGGCAGGCTAGTTCTTGTGTAACTCGTGCATCATGTCCAAAAGTGTCTCGGTAATGAGCTTGGATGCGTTTAATTGCACGCGATTGGTACCCATCCAAGTTTCATAGCCACCCAGTTTGTGCTGTCGGGGTGTTGGTAAATATCCGCGTGAATCGTTGGCTAGTTCGATGGTAAAGGTATCGGCAAAAGGTGATTTTTCCTTGATTTCCAATCCAATTTCAGCGAACGTTTCAAAAGGGATTGCAGCGATCGCAAGATTGCCAATTCGCAGAACTTGCAGTGGAATCGAGATTTCATCGGGACCGTCTTGGAGTTTCTGCACTCGCGCTGCGTAGGTTCGCTCGTAGCGATGGAATTTTTCCGCATCTTCCGGTTTAGCCATCACTTCGCCGAACCATGCCTTGATCTTCGCGTCAGGCTTACGCATGGTGAGTTTCAGTTCGCGTGTGATGGAATCAATCTTTACGCTCTTGCTGAAGTGTAAGTCAGCATGTGCTTCACTCACGCGGTCGGCAACTTTGTTGGCAACTTCGGTCATTTTTTCGTAACGGTCATAACGACGGGCATTGCCATCGCGAAAGTTGACGTTGTTGATGTCTCCGCTGGTGCCATTGCTCATCATGCCGATAAATTTCGGATTAGCAGATCCAGCGTTAAGCAATTTGCTGATCTGCTTGGAAAAGACGCCAAAGTAATCAGCAGAGACGTCACCTTTGTTAACACCACCCACATAGTGAAGCGAGTAATTTGCCAGCAGGGCGAGTGGTTTTCCACTCACTGTTTGAACAGACAAAAAAGATACTTCTGGATCGATTGGCCCAGCGGGTTTCATCAGTGCAGTATTCGCGCGGGGCGGATTCATTCGCACGGTGTCGACCCCACCAAAAGGGTTGCGAGCTAGCTCAGGTTTGCTGCTGTCTCTTATACACATCTGACGCTGCCGACGACTCCTTACGTGTA
>CAJXTM010000280.1 GCA_913061385.1 uncultured Rhodopirellula sp.
AGATCAGCCTCGGTCTCGTGGGCTCGGAGATGTGTATAAGAGACAGGTATTACTAAGCACAACATCGAATTCAACATTCGCGTCCTGCCCCCCCAACAGCCTCCAAGATTTCTTTGGTGGAGTCACTCGCCACGACCGAGGTGCAATGACCCTGACTTGGCCAACCAAACTTTCTCTCATCGGGTTTGAGAAAGCGATGCTCATCTTCTCCTTGCGTCCCAATGGACTATCGAGTCGATCGCTGCCAAGTTCAACCGACATTCGTAATGCAAGTACGGTCGGGTCACATCCGATCAGAAACACAGGCTGAGGTCCAATGTTGACTCTCTGCACTAATTGGCCGTCCACATTGACCGTTTGCAGGGGTGTTACCTTCCCCCAAACATCAACCATGCTTGCACCATCACCAAAATACGCCAGTTCTTCTGTTTCTTCCTCGGCCCACATTACCACGACAGCTCGCTTGGCATTGATATAGACCTCATTCATGGCCTGAGACCTCAAACGCATCGATCCAACAGCTCTCAGATTCCCCAACAACAACGAAGTGGTCCGCCAAGGAAGAAGCAGTTCACCGGGCCGACTGTCCGAACGAAGCAGTCCGAACTGGGGATCGTGTGGATTGGTAATGAAGGTGGCCTGCACACGATGTTTTCGGGCGGTAGCCATCCTGAGAATGAGGTCACGTATTCGCGTTTTCTGGTCGTAAATTTTGGCGTCGAGGGGATCGATGAGTAACCATGTTCTGGGCGTCGCAAATCCGGCGTCAGCCTGCTCGCTATCGCTTCTCTCCAGAAAAGCATTCAGTTCGGTTACCGATAATGGCGGCGTGCTGCTTCGACAAATTCCCTGCCAGGTAGATTCATTGCTTGGCGCTAATGGCTCAAGCCACGGCCACGAGAGAATGACCTCTATTTTTTGCCCGTGGCTTTCCTCCAGCCCCTGAACGATTTCTGCGACCTGCTCCGGTAACCGAGATAGCCCCAGAAAACTGAAATCCCGCTCGCCTCCCAGTTGCCACATGCTGACCTTCTGGGTGAACTGCCCCATGATCGGTGAGAGCAGACTTTTCCACGTTTGTGAATCACGAAAAATTTCAGCCGCGACGACGTCTCGTGAATCAGAAAACTTTCGAATGTGTTCAACTGGCGGTTGATCGATCATGCCAACCGTTTGGATTCTTGCTTCCTGCAGTCTCGTGAACACAGCCCGAAGCTCGTCACGGGCAAGTTTGTCAGGTTCCCAACATGGATACTTGACCCAAGAAACACCCAACCGGGCCAGCCACGACGCAAAGTCCGCAGCTCCCATCTGCTGATGCCCATCTTGCATCGTCCAACCGTAAAGGCCTCGATGAAGCTCACCAAATTCCTGCACAACAGCCAACGTCGTCTCTGCATTGAGCTGCAAACTCCCCCCGCCAACCAACGCGACGGTCATCCGATAAAACCCAGGCTCTAAGCCCGGGATGTTCCAATCCAGTTGAGTCCGGCTACGTTTTGCATAAGCGTTAGCATTAGGCTTCACTTTCTCGCGTTGAATTGGCATGATCGAGTTGGCAATCATCCTGCGGTCGATGTCGTACAGTTCAAATTGCACGCTGTCGATCTCCGCAGGCAAGTAGCCTGCAATACTTGCGCTTGCACGCACAGTGTCGCCGACGTTGTAAATCCCCTGAGGCTGATCCGTGGTGATTTCCAGTTGCGGCTTTTCTTCGATCCGAATGTCATCGAAACCAACGCTGCCTCGGATATCTTCCAATCCATCATCGCCGCCGTTCACAACCAATCGGGTCATCAAGTGCGTGGTACCGACAGGTGGCCTCGCCAACGGCAGCATGAAGGTCGTCCATGCAGTTTTCCCGCCTACCCTCGGCGTACTGTGCACGGCTAACTCCTCCAGCACCTCGCGTTGCTTGAACTCATCGACCTGTTGTGTGACGAACCGGCCAAACACAAACTCAACACGTGCCTTATCAAATACCAAATCAGTACGAATACGACAGCCAAAGCGATACTGATGGGAAGCATTGGCATTCAGATAAGGAGAGGAAACCAACGCTCCGCTGCCATTCAAGTCGACTCGTAAATACCGATCAAACAACGCGTCCGCCGGGGACGGTGGCAAAGCTTCAGGATGTATTTGGATCTGATTGACGAGCAGCGACCACCCCAACCCCAAAGAATGATTCAAGAGGCTGAGATGTGGATTCCATGGTGATTGGTCCCTCACCCACTGCCAGCCATAAATCAATTGACCATCGAACCAGCGAATGAAGTCTTCGAATTCGTCTGAACCTCGGTTGTCGCGAACCATGCCAATTTTGATGTACGTCTTATAATTGACACCACGTTGACGCTTCCATCCCACCGGCAACTGACGAATCTGTCCCATTTCGGGACCAAATTCATAATGGAGGTCGAGAAGCTTGTCGCGAGACGGTTTCGCATCCGCAGCTTCCGCACGGTTTTGAATAGTTTCCAAGCTGCCGTCAGATGTGGAATTCCTCACGACGGGCTTGGGAATAGCCGAAACAGGCGGTAATTCCTGTCCCCAGCAACTGCCGCTGCCAGTGCACATCGCTACCATAATCGCAGCCAAGGCACAGCAACTTGCCGAGGTGGTGTTTGCGATCCGGTTTAGGACACGTAAGATGCCAGCAGTAATAGTACCGGTCATGAACGACGTTTGGGGGAAGACTTGGCTGAACTGAATGTAGCTGTCCGACTTGACGCAATGAGAATGCCATTGCGAAAAGCGATCGAAACAGCCTCTCAATTGGGTGCTTCGGCGGTGGAAATCGATGCTCGCAACGACATCCACCCTGCCCAATTATCGGACACTGGCCTTCGCCAGTTGCGGAAAATACTTGAGGACCGCAATCTCAAGGTCGCCGCCTTACGCTTTCAAACGCGACGGGGCTACGAACATCCCCAGCATTTGGAGCGTCGCATCGAGGCCACAAAATCGGCAATGCAGCTCGCTTACCGACTCGGAGCCCCGGTTGTGATCAATTCAGTAGGCGTGGTGCCGGGTGACGAAGAAAGCCCTCAATGGGCATCACTTCGCTCTGTGTTGAACGATTTAGGACGCTTTGGCACCCGCGTGGGTGCTTTTCTTGCTGCGGAGACCGGAGCAGAGCCTGGGCCAACGCTAGCAAAACTGCTCGATGGCGCAGACGATGCTTTCATTGCAGTTGCTTTCAACCCAGGCCAGCTGATCATCAATCGTCACGATGTCGGTGAAACACTGATGGCCCTCAAGAACCGAATTCAGATCGTCAGTGCTGTCGACGGTGTGATTGACCTAGCGGCCGGCCGTGGCATCGCTGTCCCCCTAGGCCAAGGAGTTGCTGATTTTCCGGAGTTGATCGGGATGCTAGAAGACGTTCAGTACCGTGGACGGTATGTAGTTGGCCGAGCCGACTCACCTCTCAAAGAACTAGCTGATGGGGTTTCGTACCTGAAACAGCTGTGAACACGGCAGGCGACTGGCATCAGCAGGGCAGCTAGCTCGCTGCCTCCCAATATCCCTGCGGTACGTTTACAGGCAGTTTCTTGCTTCTTGCGATCCGCTGCCCACATCAGTATCGCTGACTTGATGCTTCATCTCCAAAACCTCTTCCACCCGTACTGAACGCAACTGCCTAGGCCTCGATTGAATTCGTGGGGCAGACCGCCACCTCGTCGAAACACCTGGTGTTTTTTAGAGTTTGTCACGAACCCCGATTGCAGCAAAGTCTTCGATCGGAAGTCAACCTCAAGACTGCCCTGACAAGAAGAAGGAATTGATTCGATTTCGTTCTGGGACAGCAGTGTTTCATCTGCCTTGGAACGCGTACGCTCGGCAAGCTGCTGTATGATCACGACAGCCCATTCCAACGTCGGCGGTTTTACATTAAGAGCAGACAACACGGAGCCCACCGTGCTCGGAGCCCTCTCTCGATGCTCATCTATCCTAGATGAATCGATCGAAAAACCGGGATGATCTGCAGCATAATTTCGCAGAATGCACAACAATTCTCGCACGACCACTGGTTCTTTATTGACATTTTTGTGCCTTGCCTTGATCACAAGCTCAGAGACCGCCGCTGGTTCTCTGGCGCTTTCCACACGGACAACCAAGTCACTTCGCCCAAAACCAATCCGCCAACAATAATCACCAATGACGGAGTGCAATTTGACATCTGGATTGACTTCTAGTAGGTCGATTGCTCGCAGCAATGGACTCTCGGGGTCCAACAAGTCGATACTGGTTGGAATCCGAGTACTGACTTCCTTGCTGAACACCCCCGGATTGCAATCAATCATCACTTGATGCTTTGCCCGCTCATTCAGGGGTCGCTGAACCAGTTCGGAAGTCAGCTTTGCTACACAGCGTTTAGCATAAGCTGATCCTCGGTGGGGTGTCCCATGAAGACAACATGTTTTACGTCAGGTGAGGGGCTAAAATAAAAGTGCTGTCGCAATTCTTGACGAAACTGCTCTGGTAAATTCAGTTCATCCAAAGGCCGATTTGCAACCGACTTCCACAACTCATTCTGCCCGGATGTCACCTGTAATTTAGCCAGCAACCCACCAAGACTGTGCCCAACCAAAACCATCTCAGACAGCGCAGGGTCAGAGCGATCTGGGTCTAGGCGTTGCCTTATTGCGATCAGATCAATACGTAACTTGGTCGCACTCGAAATGAAGGCTCTGCCCGTCGGATAATTGCAAACCCAGATTTGAAAACGATTGACAAAATCTGGCCGAGCGAGCAACTCGTTGACCATCTGGCTCCAAGTGTAAGGGTCTGACAACAAACCATGTATGAATACCACTGGTATCTTCCCCTGCTGATACGGCTCAAGCATCTGCAACTTCCCCTCTGACAAACCAGAATCAGGACGCACAAACTCTTGCCAATAATTACGGGGGGTCGTGGCTAGTCGATAAACCAGCGGCGCGGAAAGATCCCGGGCAAGTCGCCTCGTTTCACCATCAATCTGGATCTTCCTGATACGCCGCGAATCCAACAACTCGAGTGTTGATTGCTGCCTTGCCTGGATGACATCGGTATGTTCTGCATCTACGTGCTTCAAGACACAATCATTTGCACCACATCTACTTGCATTTCGCATCACCAATGTTGCTTAGAATGCAGACTCTTTTCGCATGAACCTCTGATCGCCACAGGCCGTCCTCAAAACAACCAACGGAACTCCCATCCCGCCATTGCAATATGCTCTGGTCAGGACATTGGTGCTATACACCCCACCGGTACAAGATCGCTAAAATCAGAGGACTGCCAGACGAAGCCTGTTTTCTTGAGCGGAACGAAACTCGTTCCAGCAGAGGTCTTCACAGTCAAACTAGAGGCTGGATCCAAGCGACCAAAACGCTGCCCCACCACAACCAACTTGGCTAATGCAGACCGATGCAATTCAATTGTTCTGCGAGGCCTTGAACGCCTTCCCTGACTTGGTGCGCAAGCCAGAGAGGCGACCCGACAATACACATCGACGCACTCAGCCTTTGATTCCGACTCGAGATTTCTATTCCACGCGTACAAATGCTCAATCAAGGAAACGCGGGCACCATGGGTTGTTACCTCAGTTGCCGCGTACTGTGGGGTGTGCCACTTCGTGCTACGAGGCAAACTCCGACGACCCAACGACAAAACCAACCCACTTGCGATAAGCAGGACAGCAGCCATCAATTTTACAGGATAGGTGTGCGACAAAGCATCAAGAACACTCCCACTGGAGTGTCATGACATCCTTGTCATCCCTTTTCAAGGATCGTAATAAAGCTTGGCATCAAATCAAACGTGAGCCTGGAACAACTCCTGCTCCCACTACACAGGTGTGTTGGAATGATCGGTTAAGAGAAACCGATTGGCCAAAGTTTTCCTGATGGGCCTAGATCTGTCTCTTATACACATCTGACGCTGCCGACGACTCCTTACGTGTA
>CAJXTM010000281.1 GCA_913061385.1 uncultured Rhodopirellula sp.
GTAAGGAGTCGTCGGCAGCGTCAGATGTGTATAAGAGACAGCAAGCGGGACAATGTAGTTGAGATCAAACCGATGCAGTCTTTTCTGCAGCGGTTGCAGCAGTCGCTTTCAACGCTACAGAAAAGAGGGATTGACCGACCTCTTCAAATTGCAGTTGTCGGAAGCGGTGCCGCCGGCGTGGAGATCGCCTTCTGTTTACCAGCATTCCTGCAACAACACTGGCAGGGAAAGTCTGAACTATCGCTAGTCACACGCAGCGCTGAGATCCTCGCTGGAGCGAACCCGAGGACACGAAAGCTTGCGACAGAAAAGCTGCGAGCATGCAATGTCACCACCGTCACAAACGCGTCCATCAGCTCTATCCATGACAATTTCCTGGAGACAAATGACGCCAAGACCATTCCGGCTGACTTGGTGATCTGGTCCACGGGTGCTGCCGCGCCTGCACTGCTACAGAAGCTCAACCTCGAAATCGACTCTCGTGGATTCCTACTCACTCATCCAACCCTGCAGAGCATCACCAATCCACACGTATTCGCCGTGGGTGACTCAGGAACCATTCAATCCTCTCCGACTCCCAAAGCGGGCGTCTACGCTGTACGACAGGGACCAATTCTCTGGGAAAATCTACAAAGGGGACTCTCGAGTGTCCCACTCGTTGATTACCGTCCACAACGAAAGTTTTTGCAACTTCTGAATACTGGCGACGGCACTGCCATCGGACAATGGAAAGGCATCTCACTTTCAAACCGCTGGTTGATGTCGTTAAAACACTCAATCGATTCGAAGTTCATGAAGATGTATGAACCGATGCTGATGGCGGACGATGAGCCAATGCAATGCCGGGGTTGCGGCTGCAAGGTGGGTGCTGGTCTTTTAAACTCAGCCCTACCATCAGCGGGAAACATCAAATTTGATGATGCGGCTGAGGTTGGCCAGACAGGCGAACACAAAATTGTCGCTTCCACTGACTTTTTCACGAGCCCATTCCTGGACCCCTACCTTACAGGTCGCGTCGCGGCCCTTCATGCCGCGAGCGACATTGTGGCAAGCGGGGCAATCGCTAAGCATGCACTTTCAAATGTGGTGATCCCCGAGGGTGCCACCGGTCCACAACAAGCGACATTGCAAGAGCTGCTTGCTGGAGCAAAACGCGAGTTTGACGCAATGGGAGCCTCGATTGTCGGCGGACACACAATCGAGGGGCCTCGAATTGAAATTGGGTTCACCGTCATTGGTAATGCAATTGGTAACGACTTATTAGAGAAACGCAATCTTCAACCAGGGGACGGGCTTTATCTGACGAAGCCCATTGGAATTGGAGTACTTTTAGCCGCACACATGCGCAGCCGTTGCTCCGCGTCACACTACTCCCAGCTCGTCGAAGCAATGCTAGAACGGCAGCACGCCTATGCAACGCTGGCCATCAACGCGGGCGTTTCCGCCGGAACCGACATCACAGGGTTCGGTCTTGCCGGGCATCTGCTGGAAATGCTTGACGCAAGCAAGATGGCCGCCACCTTGAAACTTGACGATATTCCGACTCTGCCTGGATCTTCAAAAGCAATCGCCCAAGGTATCCAAAGCAGCCTGGCTCCCAGCAATCGGATGGCTGCGGCCCATGTGGCCGCCGATGCCCAGATTCGGAAAGACCCCTGTTTCGACCTGCTGTTTGATCCCCAAACGTGCGGGGGATTGTTGCTTGGCGTTTCAGATGCCAACTCGCATCAACTCAATGCAGCAATCGACGCCTCCACCCTCCGACCGCTGATTCGAATCGGCACTGTCATCGCCTCAAGCGAAGAGCAGAAAACAGTGACCGTGCATTAACCCTCGACACATGTGTGTAGCCTTCGACAACGTGTACGCCAGAGCAGCAGGCCCACGCCGCCACCCAATCTTAATCCTCGGGTTCAGCTCAATCCTCGGGTTCAGCTCAATCATTTGGTTCGGCACAGCGAATGCTTGCTTGAAAACCCAAAGATCCAAGCCATAGGGCCCCTACGACGATCCGGTGACGAGCAATCGAGCCGCCGCACAGCAGCAGCCATTTCTGTGCGCGATTGCCGCAAATAGTTTCGCAGCCTCCCACAGGGCGCACCACAACCCAGTGAGGTACTCTCCGAACATGTCAGTCAAAGTCAGTCGAACACGACATTCTCAGCATACAACCTGCCGTCTGAATTACCTCACTTCAAGTAACCATCGATCCATCCACGTGCACCTTGGGGTGCAACCGCATCTGCGATGTCTGTTCCATCAGCAAGTTGGAAAGTGACAACGAACGGGAATCGTCCTTTGGGAGCATTTCGCGTGTAACTCCCTTCGCCAAAAAACTCGCCCAACGCGACCAATTCAAAATCGGTTACCACCTCATTGTTCGACGTCACGTGACCCCGCAACTTAGCTTTATAACCACGTGTCCCATCATCAGTCTCTAAATGCACAGAACCATCAAGCTTTCCATTATCAAGCTGCAATTTCAACGAACGAATCTCATTCTGTTTCCACATCGGCGGCTCACCGCGTGTATTGTCAACTAAATGAAACCGGGCGATACGGCGTTGCAATGCGTCAGGCAAACGTCCCGCCATCAAATCAGCCTGTTCTCTTGCTGTGATCCACAAGTTATCTCTCGCGATTGAATTCTGAAAAACTGCTTCAGTTTCACTAGCAGGTTTCTCGTAGCCATCAAGGACTTTCGCGTGAACACGAACCACCAGCCCACCTACTGGTGGACGAAGCGTGTAGCGTGCATCACTTTGTTCATTTTCAGTCGCTTCTATATCAGCCTGGACCTGATCACGATCAAACGAATAGGCACCCAATTCATATTCACGAAGCCGTTCACGCATCAATCGCAACAACTTTTTTGGATCGCGGTTGTTGTTGTAGAGCAAAAGTTTGCCCGCAGCCGAGGCAATGTAGAAACCCTGAGTGGTGTTTTGAAAATCACTACGGGGACCTTGCCCGGCAATTTTTCGGTACAGATTCCCCTCTGCATCTTTTTGCCGTCTCTGACAGGCCTGATCAATCGCAACAGGGACGAACTTTGTTTTGAGTAGTTCAACGATTTCTGGCTGGGCGAAGGTCGACTCACGGTCGACCACTCCGTTGTTTCATGTACAGCCGAGCGGATGTCCATCCATGGCCCATATAAAAATAGGCTTGTCCTCCTTGAGCGAAGCCGCCCTTGCCTCAAGCACTGACAGCTTCCAAGGGATGGTTCGCCAAACGGCGTCTTTTCCGGGTTACAATTCGGCGACCAGTTTTTTGCAACGCTGTTCAGATAGTTCTGCGGCCACAAGCTTGTTGTCTGCTGCTACTAGCAACAGCAGCCCAATCACTACAATCAATTTTTTCATGAGTCCATACCTTCAAGACTTGAACTAGATACAACACATCGCGAATGTAGCCACCGCCTGCTCTCATCTTACCAATCGCCGAATAGCAAGATAACAGCTTAGACAAATTCGGAGAGAATCCGGACGCGAATTCTCGACGCAAGCTAGAGGTCCCCCACCAATGAATACCAGCTGTTACGTACGGACCTAAACCTACCGAGGCAATTGTTTTAATGATTCAGAACTACCACCGGATGCCATGCATTAAAAAAAGGCTGGTAGAGTCATACGACTCCACCAGCCTTTGAATGCGGAGATTGGAATTACCCAGACGTCGTCGCCTAGACCTCCCAGCCTTTTCGGTAGTCACGATTGACGAACTTGTTGACTTCTGGAACGTTCGGACTGGTCAAGGTTTTCGCATCCCATTCGATACGTTGTCCTTCACCCGCACGCATGGCCAAGTTACCGACCAAAATCGTTTCGGTGAGGCGTCCAGCATATCCAAAGTTGGACATGGTTCCTGGCTCGTACTCACCTTTGATGGTACTGACAAATTCCCACTTTTGACGCTGATCACCACCGCCTTTGAACGGGATACGTGGCAGTGTCTGCTCGGGTTTCTTAAAGTCCTTGTACTTATCCTCTGGCAAGAGGAAATACTTGGCACCGTAATCATCAGGTGAGAAGAGCAAACCTTTGCTACCAACAACGACAGCACCGCTGGTCTTCCGATTAGGATTTTTCTTCTGCTGATCGATCCGCTTCTGGAAGGAAGCAGGTAGCTGTGAGATGATATCGTCTCCGGGGAGATTGCCACCATCGTACCAGTAGAACTTACACGGCGCTAAACCATCTCGCTCTGGGAACTCAAACATCAATGAAGAGCTTCCGGGGAAGGTCTCACCCTCAAAAAGACCTGGGTTCTTGACGGCAGTCACCGCGATCGGATCCCAAAGCTTGAGAGCCATGACAGGCATATTAGTAGTATGGCATGCCATATCACCGAGTGCCCCGGTGCCGAAATCGACCCAGCCGCGCCACTTGAAGGAATGGTAGACGCCATTTTTAAATGGGCGCATGGGAGCCGGTCCGATCCAAGCATCCCAGTTCAAGGAATCTGGCACAGCATCGGCACCCTCAGGTCGGCCAATGCCTTGTGGCCAGACAGGTCGGTTGGACCAGATGTGTACAGACTCAACGTCGCCAATTGCACCACTGCGGATGACTTCAACGGCCTCGCGAAGCCCATTCTCGGAAGTACCTTGATTACCCATCTGCGTCACAACGCCGTTCTCTTCGGCGATTTCTCGCATCATACGAGCCTCACCAATCGACCAAGTCAATGGCTTCTGGCAATAAACGTGCTTCTTCATTCGCATTGCTCTGACCGCTGCAGCAGCATGGCAATGGTCAGGAGTACTGACGGTCACGATGTCCACCTTGTCGCCGAGATTATCCAGCATCTCGCGGAAATCTTGGAATTGCTTCGCATCGGGGAACTCACGACCTTTTTTGGTGAGAGTGTTTCCGTCAACATCGCACAAACCAACGATCGAAACACCATTTTCACTGATGTGACTGGTGTCACTACCACCTTTGCCGCCGACGCCTACGCATGCTGCGGCGGGGGCCTGCAAAGCTGACGTCTGAGCCATCAGATTTGGGCTCGTACCTGCCCAGTATCCAACCCCGGCGGTCAGCGCGGCTGACTGGCCGATGAACTTACGTCTTGTGCTCTTTCTGCTCATGAATTTCCCTCAACGGTGTAATTGATGGACCGAATCGATCCGTAGTTGCGATAAATTGTGCCCCCACACCATAGCAAGGGTCACCGTTTTTAACAATGTTTTTCATCCAGTGGAGCCTGCGTTGATTCGTTGCCAGCACCGGCCGAAAAGTCTAATCTGTGAGGTATTGAGCAGTTAGCGAATCGAGCATGCCTCATTTGAGCACGCAGCGAGCCATTCGCGAATGTTACAAACCGATACGCACTACGCCAGAAAGCCCAAACTGGGTCACTAGCGGCGTTTTATTGCGTTAACACGCAGACTCACCCCCGTAAGACCACTGACCATGCAAAAGACCTGCTTTTATCGAATCCCTGCACTTCTCTGCACCATCACGCTCTGCCTGTTGAGCGGATGTGATCGCGAACCGAAATCACCGCAAACCGAGACGCCCGTCAGCCCCGCCAATCCTTCCCTCGCAGTTCCATCGCAAATGCAGTTGCCCGAGGACGCGGAGAAAGTAGCTGCATTGGAAGCCGCTGGGTTCACCCTAACCCGTGATTCACGAGGTCTGGTCACCGAACTTACGATCGTTTCAGACGAGCCAATTACAGAAGCATTGCCAAATTTGAGCGGTGTCCCGAACACACAAGTCGCCCTCTTTTCCGGGCCTGGGGTAACCGATGCGGGCATGGAAGCACTGTCCGATCTGGCTCTCCTGAAACGAGCAGATTTCTCGAACTCTGCCATTAGCGACCCAACCCTGAAAGCGTTCACTCAACTGACCAACCTAGAGGCTGTCTCTTATACACATCTCCGAGCCCACGAGACCGAGGCTGATCTC
>CAJXTM010000282.1 GCA_913061385.1 uncultured Rhodopirellula sp.
CAAGCAGAAGACGGCATACGACAGCAGCCTCGGTCTCGTGGGCTCGGAGATGTGTATAAGAGACAGCCTCTTCTGGTACTTCCACGTTCGCCGTCCAGAGAATTGCATTGAGCATAACTTTGCGAAAATTGTCATCCTGCCAACTGTCGTGATTGTGAGCTCCGGTGAAGCCGAAACCGCGACCGCCATCGGGGCGATCATAAGCCCATGCAACATGCTGTTTTTCACCTGACTCGACGACCTTTCGGACTGTTGGATTGCCGCTCCTTGCGCCGTCTTGCCGTTTAAGTGTTTCCAGTGGTGGGAGATCAGAAAGAATAGGCGTGACACCTTTCATGTCATCCACAAAACGCATGTGATAGTACCATTCATCATTCACGTTGAACGGTTTGACGCCGTTGCTGATGGGGTGGTCGGGAAAGGTTTTGAAATGGGGAGCCCAGTGCGGATTGACGGACCAGTCGAGATCGCAGAACCCACCCATCCAATCCAAAAACTTTTCCCCGGGGGCACCCTTTTCCGCTTCGGTCGCCCAGTGAATCATCACGACGCCGGTGCCTTTCTTCATCAGAGCGTCGAACTCGGTCAGATGGGGATTGAGTACGTGACCCCGATGGCCTGTGCAGAAGATCACGATAGTATCTGCGTCCTGCAGGATTGACGTGTCTTTGGGGTATCCGTAGTGCGGTACCAGTTCTGCCTCGATATTGAGGCCTGAATCGTTCAACGCTTTGGCCAGAATCATATTCCCGGCTCGATGCTCGTGATGCATGCGGCCATGACTGGGGGTGCCAGAGATGAAAACGACTTTAGCCTTTTCTGCAGCAATCAAACCACTGGACAAACCCGTGAAAAGAACGGCAGCAAGAACGATTCTGAGATTCATGATTTACTCGCTGATAATGGCAACTTTGTTCCAGTAAGCCCATTCGTTCATCCAGTCATTGGGATGGTTTTCGATGGACAGACGTATTTTTTTGCCTGCGTAGGGGGTCAAGTCAACAGACACTTCCATCCATTCGTCATCGCCTACAGATTTTGAGCTTACCAATTGGTTCTCAATCATCTTTCCGTCAGCAAGAACACGCAATTGCCAATCACCATGCGGGTGGTGGCTGACGCGCATCTGCAAGGTCGTTTTCTTGTTCTCTGGTATCGCTGCCGTGCGATGTAGGCTGCTTGCTTTGTTCTTGTTGAGAGGATGCGTTTGGACGGCTTTGGCGTTGCGAAACACTTTGTGTTCTACCACGCCGCCTTCACCCACGTTTCGAACATTGAAACCGGGCGCAACTTTCTTGATGGTCGTCTGCCACTCCGCCTTGGGTTTTAGTTTTTTTGGAGAATTTAGATCCACCACTGTTTCTCCACTTAGCATGCGGCGGGCTACAAACTCCTGCAACTTTGGGATCTTTCCTGATACTGCAAGCGTCAATGCCTTGTCTGTGTGTTTGGGAACCATGGGTTCCAACGCAAACCAGTACATGCGAGGCAGATTGTTGTCATCGACATCTTCTGCATGCGAGACTAAGCCTTCAAGAATCGCCCAACGATCCGCAAACGGCAGTCGGCCCAAAGCAGATGCCAGATAGAGACGCACGATGGGTGAAGAGTCCATGCGTGCCATCTCGGCAAACTTCGCATGGGTTTCCCGGTTCACAACAGGGTTCTTAGTCGTTGCAGCTGTCTGAAAAGAATGATTGCTGCTTTTGTCGCAAAGAAACTGAATGCTCCAGCCACGAACGTATTCATCGTCATGATCCAGTAACGCTTGCAGTCGGTCGGTGCTGAGACCATCAGTCACGTTTAACGCCCACAATGCACGCAAACGCTGGGGGCCGGTGGTGTCTGGATCGCTGAACAATTGATTCAGTTTCTCATGTACCAGTTGACTGTCCAGTTTGCCAGTTGCTGTTCGCGAGTGAAGCAGCAGTCGTGCCTGTCGAACATACCAATCGTTGGTGTGTGATTGCAGATCCACCAGCTGGGCGTCGGTCATGGCTCTCAGGTTTGGGCGTTCGATAGGCTTTGCGCCCTTGGGCATGATTCGATAGATCCGGCCACTGTTGGCGAAGTTGATTGTATTGCCACACACGTCGGTGTCGTGCCAATCAAGAATATAAACTCCACCCTCCGGGCCCGTTTCCACACTGAAGCCGACCCAAGCAAGGTCATTGGTTGGCATGAAGTCATCACCATGGCTGCCAATGAAACTAGAACCTTTTGGCGTCAGAATATCTGTTAGAACGGCATGCTCATGAATGTTGCACATGAATAGACGATTGCGATATTCGGGCGGGAAAGCATCCGCCAAGTAAACTCGCGCACCTCCATGTGCCGACAGGTGTGAATGATCGCGAATCGTTTTGATGTCGTCGTAAATATGCGGATTCACGTGAGGTCGGCTCTGTTTGGTATACACACCACCTTGGACAATATGAAACAGGTGAGGAATCACACAGCACGTTGCGAATCCCTGCCCCTGATCATTGAAGTCGAATCCCCAAGGATTCGACAGTCCGCGAGCATAAACTTCAAACTTGTTCTGTGTCGGGTGGTAACGCCAAATACCTCCGTCAATGAACTGCCTTGCCTCATCGCTGTCGCCGGGTTTGCCAACGCGCGATTGCGTGAACACACCATGGCATCCATACAGCCATCCATCGGGGCCCCAGATGAAACTGTTCAGCGTTTCGTGACGATCATTGATTCCCCAGCCATCTAGCAGCACCTGGGGCGGACCATCGGGTACATCATCACCATCTGCATCAGGGATGAAGGTAAGGTTGGGAGGCGAGCCTACGAAAACACCACCAAAACCGGGCGCCAAACCCGAGGTGAATGTAAGTGTGTCTGTGAAAGTTTTCTTTTTGTCAAAGACACCGTCGCTGTTGGTGTCTTCCAAAATCTGAATGCGGCTTACCGGTTCGTCTGTGTGGGCTCGCCGGGTTCGGTAGTTGAAGTTTTCAGCGACCCACATTCGGCCACGGTCATCGAAGCAAAATGCGATGGGCTCAGCAATGTCCGGTTCTGAAGCATAGATTGAGACCTCGAACCCCTCAGGGACCGCCATCTTCTTCACTGCTTGTTCCGGCGTGAGGAATGGTGCGTCACTGGTCTTATGCTGCTTCTTGGGCAGTTCGTTGCGTGGATCAGCGCTGTTTGCAATTACCGCGGTCAACACGCACAAGGCCACACAGGACCATTTTAATTTGACGAAACTTTGTCGCTTCACTTTTCTATCTCCACCTGAGCGGTTGTTCTGAGATACTTGATCAGATCAAGCATTTCCTGTGGTTTCATCTGTTCTAGTTGCCCATCGGGCATCATTGATTTTGAAGATACCTTCCTCGCCTCAATGTCTTCCTTTGCGATCACGACTTGAGGTTGCTCTACCGTTTTGAGCACGATTCGCCGAGCATCTTCCTCCGCAACCACTCCATTGATTAGTCGCCCGTCAACGGTTTGGATCAACACCATTTTGTAGCCCTCGGGTACATCATAGCTTGGATCAACGCTGTTAAGGAGTATGTAGTCGAGGTTTGCGCGATTCGATCCAGTCAGATCAGGTCCGATTTTGCCACCCTGCCCGTACATCAGGTGACAGGATGCACAGGTTCTTTTAAATACAGCGCGTCCTCGGGAAGCATCTGCTTTTTCCATTGCTTCGGGGCTGCACATCGCCTTGTACTTCGCCAGCAATTTTGCGCGGTCAGCGGACAGGTCCTCGACTTCGCCGAAAACCTTGACGAATCGTTTGCCAAGTAACACGTCAAGTGAACGGGCAACATGGGCAGGAATGTCTTCCCGGGCAATCTTACCCGACTCAATCGCATTTAATAATTCGATCGCATAGCCCTTTCGTGTTGCGAGTGTTTCAATCGCGGCACGCCGCATGGACTCATCAAATTTTGTATAGCGACCCAGTAAAATTTTGGGGGCAGAAGCATTTTCAATGGAGGCGTAGCCACGAATCGCATCGAGACGAATCGCCGGATCGTCCAGCAGGATTTCTAATTTCATTGACACCTGATCGTTCTGCTGCGCGAGCAGCGATCGAAGTGACGTGCGCCGTGCCTCAACGTCAGCATTGGGGTCATCAACCGTTGCCAAGGCTCGCTCAGTCGCTTCCGCGTCACCAAAGATCTGTGACAATTGCTGGAACAACGCCTGCTCTTCAGCATGCTCGCTCAAGGTCAGCTTTTTACTAAGTTCTTTCCAACCCTTTGGAGGCTCAACGTTGCGGCGTCCCGCTAAACCGCTCAACATGCCCTTCATCAGAATGGCGCGAACTTGCGGATTGTCGTTCGAGTTGAGCGTCTTGACTAGAAGAGCAAGTGAATCAGCATCGCTTGCCGCTTTGGCAGGCTGAAGGTTACAGACGCTGAGTACCAGCAAGAAGATAACAAGGATGTATTTCATAGTTGAATCGGGGCGGCCTTGGCCCAATGTGCCAACCACCACTTTGCTTTTGTGATTGGCGATGGAAATGTGAAAGGCGGGTGATGTGAAGCCAGCGAGCCGTATTCGTCTTCTGCGCCGTCAGCGGTTGTCTCGTTGAGCTGGGTCGGTGGATGTCATTAGCTGGTTAATTTGTCTGAATCACCCAGTGTTTGTGACACCGCACCGTGTCTGAAACGCGGCAATTTCACATTATTCTTTCAGGGAGTCAATATTTTATGCCCTGCGAAGCCGTGGGCCCATGAATTAAAGCGCAGAACATCTGAGATATTTTACCAGCGGTTGGGTGTCTCTCTGTGTTTCTAATTGTACCCGTAAAAGCTCTTTTGACGCGGTGTTGCCAACCTGAATCGAAGCAGCAAACAGCGGGTTGTAAGTAATTGAACTGCCTTTTGGGGGCTGTTGACGCGTTCTTGTATGCCGCTGAACAGAAAACGTTCACAAGGAAAGGCCTGGCGTTCGGATGGGTTGGTTTTGAATATTCAACTCGGGTGGCAATTGATTTCACCTTGATACCGTCCGCATTCGGGGGGGCTGCGTGTGAAACGGTCAGACGCGAGTTTGTGAAACATCAGTTCGCGGATTCAGCATTAAAGCTGCAGCCTTGAAGTTGCGTGTTGCTTGGTACTTTCGGGCAGTAAATCAAGACAAGATATGATGATTGCGCAATAAATGCTAACGATAAGGGTTGTAGGGAAACGATAGGTTCGAATGGTGTGATCCGGCATCGTTGCGCAGACATTCCGGGTTCCAGCGTGGTCCTACCCACTTCACGAGACCCATTCATGCGTCGGATTCTAGCCAAGCCCCACCTGATCATTGTCACTGCATTGATGACAATCGTGCTGGGTGGTTATGCCTATACACGCATCCCAGCAGACCTGCTGCCGCAATTTGATACACCTGCCGTTCAGATTGTCTGTTTCTATCCCGGTATGCCACCGGAGGTGATGGAAAAGGACATCATGAGTCGTCTGCAGCGTTGGACCGCCCAGTCGGTTGGGATTGAGCATCAGGAAGCCAAAGCGATGCAAGGCGTTTGCGTGGTAAAGGATTTTTTTACGGAAGGCATCAGTAACGCCGAGGCAATGGCGCAGGTTTCGTCCTATGCGATGAGCGACATGTTCTATTTGCCGCCCGGCACTATTCCTCCGATGGTGATGCCGTTTGATCCAACTGCCAGTGTCCCGCTGTGTTTGGTGGTGGTTAGCAATCCCGAGATGGACGAACAGGAACTTTATGATATTGCTTACTACGAACTGCGTAACAAGTTGCAGTCGATCAGTGGTGTGATTGCACCAGCGGTGTATGGCGGAAAGTTGCGCCGTATTCTTGCCTATGTAGACGCCGAAAAACTTGAGGCATACGGGCTCACTCCTGTCTCTTATACACATCTCCGAGCCCACGAGACCGAGGCTGATCTC
>CAJXTM010000283.1 GCA_913061385.1 uncultured Rhodopirellula sp.
ACGAGATCAGCCTCGGTCTCGTGGGCTCGGAGATGTGTATAAGAGACAGGAACCGTATCGCATCGAAGGAAAGAAGACGATGGGTCTGGAACTGGCAGACCAATTCGATTGGGAACTACCCGACGTCATCTTCTATCCAACGGGTGGCGGCACTGGTCTGATCGGGATGTGGAAAGCGTTTCAAGAACTGAAAGAAATCGGGTGGATTACAGAGCGGTTACCACGCATGGTAGCCGTACAGGCCACAGGCTGTGCCCCAATTGTCAAAGCCTATGATAATGGAGAGCAACAGGCAGAATTGTGGCAGGATGCTCATACCGTGGCTGCAGGGATCCGTGTCCCGGCAGCCATCGGTGATTTCCTGATTCTGAATGCTGTACGCGAAAGTCGTGGATTTGCCACAGCAGTCACTGACGAAGCGATCATGAAAGCCCGCGATGAGGCGTCGATGAAAGAAGGAATGTTGATGTGTCCGGAGGGGGCGGCAACGCTCGCCGCATACCAGCAGGAATTACGATCGGGCAGGATCTCACCCGATGAAGACTGCGTTCTATTCAACTGCGCCACAGGTCTCAAATACCCGTTACCCGCCATGAACGCACGTATCAACTTGAGCCAACCAATTGATTTTGAATCGCTGTAACTGCCCGTCAGAAGTGCAATCTAGAAAAAGGCGATTGCGTGATCACTCCTAGTAATCTGCCAGTCTGGTCCGATCAATCGACGACTTTCTGCAAACATCTCTGTAGTGAAAGTGAGATTGAGTTGCAAACAATCACCCGGTCAACCCCGCTATGATTTCTGCTTTCATTTTTGTCGCCATTCTACTGCTGCTGGGAGTTGGATTACGACTCAGCTTCTCAGTCTTCCGATGGTTGTACATTCCTGCTTCCGTGCTAGCAGGAATGATTGGATTACTGATCACTCAGATAAATTTCGGTGATTCCATTTCTCTGTATACGGCTGACTGGAAAGAAACCTTAGGCAGTTGGCCCGGATTCCTAATCGCGGTGATCTTCGCTGGGATGCTGTTGGAACGCAAACCCGCTCCATGGCGAAAAAGCATATCACGGGTTGGCCGGCAGGGATTGATGGTGTGGGTCATTGTATTGGGTGAAACCGCAGTCGGCCTGACTGCCACATTGCTGTTCATCAAACCATTTTTCGATGTACCCCATTCAATTGGAACCCTGATCGAGACGGGTTTTGCAGGGGGGCACGGAACCGCAGCAGCAATGGGCCAAGTTTTCGAACATCCGACGATTCAACTCACCAGTGGATTGGACCTTGGAATCCTGATGGCAACTGGGGGCCTACTCTATGGCCTGCTCTCTGGTATTTTCTGGATTAATGTTGCGGCTAGAAAAGGGTGGATTGCAAAACAAGACACAAAACCTGAAGCTGAAAACAACGGTACTTCCCTACCAAAGTCCAACCAAATAATCGGTTACGCAAGAATTGGCAAGGAAACCATTGACCCGCTGCTGTTGCAAGTTCTATGGTTGGCAATCGCCTTTGGAATTGGGCTAGGACTCCAGAGTCTTGTGACATCATCCGTTGGATTTCTTGAAAGCTTCAACGAAACGGTAACCACCGGATTGAACGGTGAAAAACAACTCAGCGACCGACTGACACTCGAGAGTATTGCGGGCAGCTTTCCGCTCTTTATCTACACACTTTTTGGTGGTTGGATCGTTCGCATCATTCTTAGGTTTCTAGGCCACGAAACAGCAATCGACAGTGAAACCATCAACCGATTTACATCGACAGCGATGGATATTCTGATCGTCGCTGCGATCACCACTCTGAACCTAACCGCAGTTGCCACTCTGATTGTTCCATTCGCTATTTTGTTTATCTGCGGTGCTATGTGGACAGGGTTCTGCCTGATGTTCCTGGCCCGCAGGATGTTACCGCATGAACACTGGTTTGAATTAGGACTCATCAACTATGGCATGTCGACTGGCACCACTGCGACTGGATTTGTACTACTGAGATTGGTCGACCCGGAACTGGAATCAGGTGCTGCTGAAGATTACGCATTAGCTGCACCACTGTCTTCACCATTCATTGGTGGAGGAATGATCACAGTGGCTATGCCGCTTCTCGTATTGGAACGCGCACCACTTCCGATCACGGCAATAACAATCGCACTGATCGTTGCCGTCATCATCGTTATTGGTCAACGATGGAATCGCCGAGCGGCGGCGAACCAGACCATGTATTGAATGGCCCGTCCCGTCGACAACACATCTCATTGGGCGACTTATTGCAGTCACTCCGCAGATTCACTCTCGAATCTGCTCCAACACACTTAGTATCAGATTTGAATGCCGAATGAAATTGCTGCTTGAACGCGATCACCGGCCAAATCGTTGAAGGTTTATTAAGACTCAAGCTTCACTGACTCAAGGCCGAGTAGGCGCGGGGGATTGCTCCCCCGAGCCTCTCACAGAACCGGACTTGTGGGCCCACATCCGGCTCTTCAAGCTGACTGTCTCAAAACAACTTCAGTTGTTTCGTGGCCCCCACCGGGTGAAAGTCGTGCCAACGAGTACGCAGACTGACCAAGCGTTCGGCGAACCACGCATTTCCATACGCTTTGTGAATGCCGAAGCTCGAACTGCGTTTCCAGTGACCACGAATTTCATAGGCCGATTTCCAGGCCAGCCCGCGGGAAATACCGCGACGTAACAAGTGACGGTAAAGATGACGTGGACGTTTCTTTTGACGAACCAACAACGCTCGCAGCCGTCGGCGGATGCGAGCGTCTACAAAGCCAAAGGAACCCGTCCCAGTGCACAGTCGAAAGTAGCCGATCCAGCCGTTGAGGTAACGGTTCACGCGAAGCACGCACGAATCGAACGAGCCACCCCAGTTGCGGGGCGTCAGCTCGCGGAGGCGAACCTTCAACCGGTTCGTGGTACGCTGCGAGATCAAGATCAACACTTCACCCTTCGCATTCTTCCGCAGCCAGAAGCCGAGGAAGGTTAAGTCAAAAGGGTCGCTCACCGAGCTTTTCTCCTCGTTGATCACGAGGCGTAGTTCATGCTCAATGAACCGTTGCACCGATGCCATTACACGATGACCCGACCGTTGGCTCCGAACGAAAACGCTAAAATCATCAGCGTAACGAACGAATCGAAGGCCGCGTCGGTCAAGCTCCCAGTCGAGTTCATCGAGAACGATGTTCGACAGCAGCGGAGAAAGAGGACCACCTTGCGGTGTCCCTTTTTCGGTCACCACTCGCGTTCCGTCAGGTAACACCACCTTGGCCTTAAGCATCCGATGCACCAACTTCAGCACACGCCCATCGCCAACACGCTTGCCCATGCGAGCGAGCAGTCGTTGATGATGCACTCGATCGAAGAACTTGGATAAGTCAATATCGACCGTCGTGCCGTAGCCTTCATTGAAGTACTTCGTTGCTTCGGCTATGGCGGTTTGGGCTCCCCGATAACGGCGAAACCCATGACTGCTGTCATGAAAGGTCGGTTCAAAGATTGGCTCTAACTGAAGCAGAACCGCTTGTTGAACCACTCGATCGATGACATTGGGAATACCCAATCCACGCTCACCTCCGCCCGATTTGGGAATCCAAACGCGGCGGATGTCACCTGGCTGGTACGTTCCCGAGATCAAAGCCTCACGTATCTTCGGCAAAAGATCGGGAGCTGCCTCCACGACTTCCTCCGTCGAAACGCCATCGACTCCGGCAGCACCTTTGTTACGTGCAACAAAGAGTAACGCTCGTGCCAGGTTCGGCAGCGAGGCCACTCGTTCCAGCAGGCGATCATGACAAGTGTCTTGATCATCTACCGGGGCGTCTGTCTCACTCGTCAAATTGTCATCCGCTGTGTGCAGCAAATACGACCGTCCGACGGATTCGTCCGCCTTCGGGTCGAGTTCGCTCTCTTTCGAGTTGTCGGCAAACACGAATCCCAGTTGACGCGATTCAGAACTTTTCAACTTGTCATCCCCTTCGCTCCACCGGCATTACCCGGCTTCGTCACTACTACGAGATGATCCGACTTCTCGAAAGACGTCGGCCTGCGGTCGTTTCCTCCGCACAGGCCTACCAAGTCAGTTGGACTATCGTCCCATCGCTTGGATCGATCGAGATCTCCCGGGGTAAAACACAGTGATGTCCCGCCGCTCCCGCCTCCACTACACCCTGACCACGATCGGATATGGGGCGTCACGGATGAAGGCCCGCTTGCCCAGGTCAACATGCCTGCTTGGAGATTCACTTTCGTTCGGTGCTGCAGTTCGCTACAAGCTTCCATCTCACACGACCTCACGGCAAAACCAGACTCCGCAACCTCAGTCACTCGGATCGGTTCGTGCAATTGCCTTTCGCTCATGGTTACCTCCGATAGGTCCCATAAAGGACTCTCACCTTCAATCACTGCGCCATGCCCGGCGCAACTTCCCGCTGTGGCTACGCCTCAGCCTCCAGAACACAGCCTAATTGCCAACCCCGATTCTCTCACTCAACCTGGTGCAAAGCCCGGGGGGTAGTCAGTCCAAAGAACGCTCGGATGCCGAACTCAGGCCGCCGGGCGTTTTTTAATTCTGAATCGTCTTCGCCGCATGATGATGTCATCTCTCTTCCGCCACCAAAACCGCTCAGATTCGAGCCCGTTCCGTTCGACAGAGTCATGTGAACGCGTTGTTCACCCCCATACCCGACAGAAAGCTACGAACCGCCTCACTCTCTCTGCGCCCCACAGCGTACATTGATTGACAGCGATTTCCCGTTCACGGGAGTGAGTAAGCTCAATTGAACGCTACCTGCAAGAGCCAACTGGAGAATTCGGTCAATGCAGTCGCGGCAGGCGAACTTGTGCTCCTCTCGCCACTCGCAAGAATTTCTGGGTTCACGCCGAAACAGCTTGATTCACAGGGGCTCTTACCAAGCTACTTACCAACGGCAAAGTAATCTTGAAACCACCTACGAACGACGGAAATGGACCAGTGAATAGGACTCCAATGCGTGAGCGGATGAAGACTGCACTAGAACCCAGCCTGATGGTAATCGCCCTCGTCGAATTCATTCAGCTTCCCCTGCATCGAAAGCGGTTTCTTCCGGTCTGCAGAATTAGTTGACCACGCTAAAACAAACAGTCCGCAAGTACAGTGGAAAGTAGGTAGGCAACAAACTACGCAGCCCCAAACCTATCTCCACATGGAAGGAAAGAAAGAGACCAGACAATGGGCACGGAACAACGCATTAAAGAATGCAAAAATCAAAAAGCCAAAACCAAAATTTAATTTAATGTCAGATGAATCAAATCACCAGGTTGCGACAGATTTTTCGGGTAAGCTCGCGAAACCCCCGTGGGGTTACCGACAATGGATGCTCGCAGGGAACCCCGCAATTTTCTTCGACCACCTTGTCAATCGCTTCGGCGACTTTGTTCACTACCGAGGAGCATTTAACTTTTACCTGATCAATCACCCAGACCTGATTAAGACCGTTCTTCAGCAGACCAATAAAAGATTCGACAAGAATACTCCGATCTATCGTCGATTTGCCAATGCCTTCGGAAATGGGTTAGTGGTTTCCGAGGACAACCAATGGCGTTGCCAGCGTAAATTGATGCAGCCAATGTTCGGTCATCGTGCTATCGAACAATTCTTTCCTGTGATGATAGAGTCAACAAACGAAATGCTTGCGCGATGGCAAGCCCGCCTACCTTAACGACTTGCCGCTCGTGCTCGCCTATGTCGAGGAGGTGCTAGCCATTTATGCGCCTTCAATAGACGCTCTCGCTGCTTTCCGCACGCTGTTCGATGAGCAGGTGCTTCCCCTTTGCCAAAATCAAAGTCTGTCTCTTATACACATCTGACGCTGCC
>CAJXTM010000284.1 GCA_913061385.1 uncultured Rhodopirellula sp.
CTACACGTAAGGAGTCGTCGGCAGCGTCAGATGTGTATAAGAGACAGGACCAAGGGTGGTCGTCACCCAGTCAGTCCAACGGGTAAGAGTGCCAAGGGTGGTGCTACTCGCCAGAAGCGTAAAGCAAGTAATAGCTCGATCGTTCGTCGCCGTAAAAGTAAGCGGTACGGGCAGTTGAAGCTTCACAAGTAACCGATAATCAGCTGGCAGTCTGACTGCCACAGGAACCCGTAACTGTCAATTGAAATCTCATGAGCCGAAGTAGCAAGAAAGGCCCATTCGTCGATCCTAAACTGTTTTTCAAAGTGCAAAAGCAGGCGGAGACGGGGCGCAGTGAGCCGATCAAGACGTGGGCCCGTGCCTGCACGATTGTTCCTGAGTTCGTGAATGTCACGTTCATGGTTCATGATGGTCGGAAACACGTGAAGGTGGCCGTCACCGAAGACATGGTAGGTCATAAGTTGGGCGAGTTTGCTCCCACGCGGACGTTCAAAGGTCACAGTGGAAAGGGCAAGAAGTAGTTTCTTGGAAACACAATGACAAGTTTTAACTCAAAACACAAAAATGCACGCATCAGCGCACAGAAAGTACGCCCTTTGGCTGACTTGGTGCGTGGTATGTATGCGGACGAAGCTCTCGATGCCCTCAAGTACCAACCGCAACGCGGTGCACGAATGCTTGAGAAAGTAATCAAGAGTGCTGTCGGAAATGCTCAGCAGCCTGAGCAAAACAGCGGTCGGAGCCACCGGATAGAAGAGTTGGTCTTGACCGAGGTTTGCGTCGACGGAGGACCGATGTTCAAGAGAATACGGCCCCGAGCTCGAGGCAGTGCATTCACAATCAAAAAACGCAGTAGTCACATTCGCGTCGCACTGACGCCAATTGATGAACTGTAATTCAATTAACGATTCCACTTACTCATAATTGACTGAGTCCCAGATGGGTCAAAAAGTTAACCCTATCGCATTCCGAACCGGTGTCACCCGTGGGTGGTCAAGCCGTTGGTATGCATCGAAGAAGGATTTTGCAGCTTTGCTGGTTGAAGACCGCAAGCTTCGGAATTTCATCAAGAATCATCCAAAAAAGAGCCAGTACCGCAGTGCTGGGATTGACCGTATCGAGATCGAGCGAACACGCGATGAAGTCCGCGTAATGATGTTCGTTGCTCGTCCCGGTTTGATCATCGGAAAAAAAGGTCAGGAGATTGAAATCCTCCAGGCCGAATTGCAGAACCTGATTGGCCGAAGGATCAACCTGAAGGTTGAGGAAGTCGGTCGTCCGGAATTGCAGGCTCAGCTGGTTGCTGAGGATATCGCACAACAGCTTGCCAAGAGGTCTAGCTTTCGAAGAACGATGAAACGTTCTCTGGAACAGACTATGGATGCCGGTGCCAAAGGCATCAAAATCCAGATGGCAGGACGTTTAGGCGGTGCCGAGATGGCCCGTCGTGAGAAGCAGATTGCAGGCTCGATTCCATTGAGTACTCTGCAAGCTAAAATTGATTACGGATTCACCGAAGCGATGACGCCACAGGGGCACATCGGGATTCAGGTGTGGATAAACCAAGGTACTTACGGAGACGACACCGATGGCGTTGATGCCCAAGCGGGTCAAGCATCGAAAAAGCCAAAGAGGTCGCATAAAAGGTAGCGCAACGCGCGGCAACACGGTCGTCTTCGGTGACTATGGGATTCAGTCCCTGGAACCCGGTTGGGTTAAAGCCACGACGATCGAAGCCGGCCGTATCGCTGCTCAGCAATACGTCCGCGGCGAAGGAAAGCTTTACATTCGAATCTTCCCAGACAAGTCAGTATCCAGCACACCGTTGGAAACTAGGATGGGTAAAGGTAAGGGTGAGCCGGACTTCTGGGCTGCGGTCGTAAAGCCGGGCACTATCCTTTATGAACTCGGAGGCGTCACGGAACAGCAGGCGAAGGTGTGTTTTGCACGTTTAGCCAGCAAGCTTCCTGTGAAAGTCCGTTTTGTGGAGCGTCGGTCCGCCTAGTGCGACGGCCGCCCCAAGGGTCGTGGTGCATGCACCGCGACTGCCGCAATCCTGTGGCTGAATGAATTTTCGGTTCGCAATAAAGACATACAGACATGAGCAGTAACACTGAACTTCGCGAAATGAGCGACGAGCAACTTGACGCGACCGCCAAAGAGGCGGCGCAGACGTTGTTCCGGCTACGTTTTCAATCCCAGTCAGAGCGATTGAATACACCAAGCGAAATTAGAAAGAATCGCCGACTGATCGCGAGGATCAAAACGATCCAAAGCGAGCGTCAGAAGGCTGCAAGTAAATAACATCAATCATTACCTACAGTAGAACTCGGACCTGACTCCATGCCGAAACGCGTTGTTTCCGGAATCGTGACCAGCGACAAGATGAGTAAGACTCGTCGTGTCGAAATTAACCGTTTGGTCAAGCATCCGAAGTATAAGAAATACATTCGTCGTCGCACCGTTTGTTACGCCCATGATGAGGCTAACGAGTCGGGCACTGGCGATCGTGTTGAAATCATCGAATCGGCACCGTTGAGCAAGCTCAAACGTTGGGCGTTGGTTCGTGTGCTTGAGAAAAGTACCGAGGTCGATGTGGCTGCGTTGCGTGCGGCTCGCAAGGGTGCAACCCAAGCAGAGTCCGAAGCAATTGAGGCTGCTCACGCCGGGGACGAAGCGTCAGGCGACGAGGTTGCGACTGAGGATGCTGAGACGACTGATGAGACAGCAGGTGAGTGAGCCTTCATTGGCTGATCACAACGGAAGTTAGTAAGGGCCTTTCAGGCGACAAGATAAGAAAATGATCCAACAAGAATCTCGACTCGATGTTGCCGACAATACCGGCGCCCGACAAGTCATGTGTATCAAGGTGCTCGGCGGAAGTCGGCGTCGTTTTGCTGGCTTGGGTGATGTAATTGTATGCAGCGTTAAGAGTGTGATCCCCGGTAGTGAAGTCAAGAAAAAGTCGATTGTGCGTGCGGTTATCGTCCGGACAAAACAACCGACACGACGGAATGACGGGAGTTACATCCGGTTCGATAGCAATGCTGTCGTGCTCATTGACAAAGACAAAACGCCTCGTGGCACACGCATCTTCGGTGCGGTTGCTCGTGAGTTACGTGATCGCAGCTTCATGAAGATTGTGAGTCTGGCCAGCGAGGTCGTTTGACTCACGCTAAGTGAAGTTTACCGTTCGAAACCATTCAGTTTGAAGCGAATAGAAGTCATGTTTTTCCGTATTGATGACGAAGTCGTAGTGATCTCCGGGGCTGCAAAGAACCATCGGGGAAAGATTCTCAAGATCGACCGTAAGAATAATAAGGTCGTTGTTGAAGGAGCTGCGAAGGTTTGGAAGCACGTGCGGCGCAGTCAGAAGAACCCCCAGGGTGGGCGACTTGAAAAGGAAATGCCGATCAGTGCCAGCAACGTAATGCTGTGGGATCCGACCAGCAGCAAACCTACCAAGGTGGGTGTTCGCTTCTTGGATGACGGTAGTAAAGAACGTTACTCAAAGGCCAGCGGTGTCAGCCTGGGTAAAATAGCTCCAGCCCGCGAGCGACACGCCAGCAAGTGAGCAGCGGCATCCAGTATGCTGGTGCCAAGTAGCACGAATCACCCTCCGACAGACCAAAACAACAAAACAGCTGCTAGCAACCGCGAACGCGGAACGAGAAAATGGCCGAATCAAAACCAAGAATGCAAATCCGATATGAGAACGACGTCCGCAAGACGTTGGCCGAGTTGCACGGGTATGCCAATCAACATCAGATTCCAAGCGTCGATAAGATTACTCTGAATATGGGTGTCGGTCAGGCGATTGGAGACAAGAAAGTTCTTGATCTTGCATATGAGTGCATGACGGAGATTTCAGGGCAGAAGCCTGTGATCACCAACGCACGCAAGTCGATTGCAAACTTCCGACTTCGCGAGGGCATGCCCATCGGGTGCATGGTTACCTTGCGGCGTAAGCGAATGTACGAGTTCCTCGACCGATTAGTAGCGGTCGTTCTGCCTCGTGTTCGTGACTTTCGCGGCATTAGTCGCAAAGCATTTGATGGACGTGGGAATTACACGCTCGGTTTGACCGAGCAATTGGTGTTTCCGGAATTGAACCCGGATAAGTTCACTCGCCCCCAGGGCATGAACATCACCATCGTGACGACTGCGAACACGAACGATGAAGCTCGTGACCTGCTGGAGAAGCTTGGAATGCCTTTCAAGCAGGACGTTAGTAAAAAGGGAGCGGCGTAAGTTGGCTTACGACGCGACAGAATCTTCCACTTTAAAGCCAAGAAACTGAAAGTCACCCCGTGGCAAGCAAATCGAAGATAGCCAAGGCCAATCGAAAGCCAAAGTTTAGTAGCCGAAAGGAGAACCGCTGCACATTCTGCGGTCGTCCGCGTTCGGTTTATCGCAAATTCGGTCTTTGCCGGATTTGTTTTCGCGAAAACGCGAATCTTGGGTTGATCCCGGGTGTTCGCAAGGCCAGCTGGTGAGAATCGAAAGAGTCGAAGGGGAGTAGACAACATTATGATGACCGACCCAATTGCCGACATGCTCACTCGCATCCGTAACGCGGTACGCGTAGAGAAGCCATATGTCGATATTCCATCCAGTCGCTTCAAACGTGGCATTGCCGACGTTTTGAAACGCGAAGGTTTCATCTGGGACTGGAAGGAAGTGGATGAGGAAAGCCCTACATCCACACTGAGATTAGAACTGAAATATGGGCCCAATGGTGAGCGGGTGATCCAATCGATCAAACGCGTCAGCAAGCCCGGACGTCGCATGTACACCCGTGGTAAAGAACTCAAGCCAGTGCTTGGTGGGCTGGGAATCAGCATCATCAGTAGCAGTCGAGGCGTGATCAGTGATCGCGAAGCTCGGCGCGAAAACATTGGTGGAGAGGTGCTTTGCGAAGTCGCCTGATGTCGCTTCGAGTTTTCTCGGCATCGTTTGTCTTCACGCGGACCTGTATCCCAGATTTGCCAAGCAAAATACTTAGACTGAAATAAAAGCAACTGTTATGAGTCGCATTGGACAAAAACCTGTACCGATCGAGAGTGGCGCGAAAGTTAGCGTCACAGATCGGGTCGTCGACGTTGAAGGGCCCAAGGGGAAGCTCAGCTATGAGCATCGTCCTGAGGTGACCGTCAGCATTGACAATGACACCAACGAGGTGGTCATCACACGGGCCGGAAACGATCGTTCCTCTCGTGAATTTCACGGGCTGACACGTGCTCTCATTGCCAACATGGTGGTGGGAGTGACGAAAGGCTACGAGAAGAAGTTGGAGATCGTTGGCGTTGGATACATCGCAGCAATTCAGGGCGATGTCCTGCAGCTACGAGTTGGGTACGCTAACGAGCTTCACCAGACGATCCCCAAGACACTGAACGTCACTTGTCCAGACCAGACGCACATCGTTGTGCAGGGCTGTGATAAGCAGCAGGTTGGTCAGTTTGCGGCCGAAGTACGGTCGCTCCGAAAACCTGAGCCCTACAAGGGTAAAGGAATTCGTTATGCAGGTGAACAGGTCAAAATCAAGCCTGGTAAGTCCGCAACCAAATAGAATCATACCTAGAAATACAGCCTGTTCGAACGCTGTGTCGAAACTGGCTCGAGTGGTAATCAGATGGATAAGAACAAGAAACTTCAACATAAACGACTGCGTCGCCGCCAGCATGTGCGTAACAAGCTGCGAGGTTCCGCGGAACAACCCCGGATGTGTGTCAATCGCACCCTGAAGCATTTCAGCTGTCAGGTGGTTGACGATCTTTCTGGGAAAACACTTATCAGTGCCAGCACGCGTGACAAATCCGTTCGTGCGGATGTCAGCGGCGGGGGTAACTGCGATGC
>CAJXTM010000285.1 GCA_913061385.1 uncultured Rhodopirellula sp.
CCTGAAATTTGACCGCTGGTTGAACCCCGAACTGATTAAGTCCCTTGAAGAGGACGGCGTTATTTCTTGGTTGAAATACGCTGTCGTCAAGGATGATCCGTCACAGGATGATTACTTGCGGGAAGTGCTCGATGTATTTCCGGCCGAGCGGATTGTCAGTGGTATTGGTGAACAACCAGCGATCATCCATCTGCGAGATTTTGGCGTTGGTGGATTCACCAGTGGTTGTGTTTGCGTTGCTCCGGAAAAATCTATCCAAATGATGAACGCGATTCACTCTGGAAATTTCGATTTGGCTGAGACACTACGAGAATGGTTTTGTCCGCTTGAAAATCTCAGGAACGAAATCAATCCAATCAAGGTACTGCATCGTGCTGTTGAGCTTGCAGGGATTGCAAACACAGGCCCGATGCAGCCTCTGCTGAGTGACGTGACGTTAGAAGATGCAGCCAGAATTCGATTTGCTCTGCAGCAGATGCAATCGACGCTTTGAGAGCATTTGCGCTGTCTGCGATTCCCCTGTCTTATTCAGGGGTCGGGGTGGCTTCAGGATCGTCTTTCTGTTTCCATCGCTGGAAAAGTGTTTTGATTGGTGATGCAAAAGCGTAATAGCAAAAGGCGATTGGCAGAGCGAGCCAATGCAGCAGCAAGGCACCAATCAGGACAAATAATGCCTGTCCAATTTGATGAGGCGCACGACGCCCTCGTAGTAACTGCTGAAATACGTGGGGATATTGAAAACGTGACACCATCAAGTAGGCAAGCGTCAGGGTCAAGGCCGCAACGAATATCTGGGAACCCTTCAGCAGCTGTTCGGCAATTTGCTTTCCCGTCTCAGAAGTAGTTTCGGTGATGTAGGCGTTCAGTTCGGGCATCGCAATTACAAAAGCTGCAATCGTGCCTGCCGCTGCCGGGCTGGGAAGGCCCTCGAATCCTTCGTGTGGGTCATCTTCGGTTGTCTCGACGTTGAAACGAGCTAGCCGAATCAGCACACATAAAGCAAAGAGCGCACCGATCGCCCACGTTACCTTTCTTGGCAAGCCGATGCCTTCACTGTATTGCCAAACAATGACAGCAGGGGCTGTTCCAAATGTGATCGCGTCGCAAAGACTGTCCAGTTCTGCTCCGAATTGGCTCTCTTGTCCTGTCATTCGGGCGGCTGAGCCATCGAGTGCGTCGAACAGCATGCCACCAAAAATTAGAATGCCTGCGACCAGCAATTGGTTTTCAAGTTCCCATTCCAGATTGGCACTCATTGCAATCGAAATGGCTGCTAAACCACAAACCGCATTGCCGAGGGTAAGCAGTGTGGGAAGAACAGCAAGCGTCAAGCGTCGCTTACGCTTTTTTTTTCGTCGACGTTTGCGTCCTGGTTGGGTTCCCGCCACCACCTCGTCGATACCTTCATCTCCGTTCCGCGCGAATGTATCTTCGGTCGCATTCGCCTTGGAATTGTCTCGGTCAGCTTGATCGGGTCTCGGGTGCAGTTCGTGTTTCAGTTCGCTCATGGA
The DNA here is from genome assembly GCA_913061385.1 of uncultured Rhodopirellula sp. GTDB lineage: Bacteria > Planctomycetota > Planctomycetia > Pirellulales > Pirellulaceae > Rubripirellula. The sequence continues at coordinate 1,512 of CAJXTM010000285.1, forward strand.
CGTTTTGCAGGTGCTGGGATGCTGTAATGCCGGCAGAGGATCACTGGAGTGAGTGGTTGCGACGTTTGACTGCCTAGCGACCGTTGGGTCAATGCCACGCTTGCTTGCGTGTCAAATCATAGCGTAGTCAGAAGATACCGAAACAATACTTTTTGTGGATGCGGTCTGTAGAGCCTGTTTCTTCTGTTGCCCAACCGATATTGGCCCCAAAATCAGAAAATTACGATTTTTCAATTCCGCTATAAAGAACAAGTGCGGGTCGCGGTGGGGTTCCGCACTTTCGGGGGTAGGGTCGGCTCAAGTTTTGATGTTGTCAGCTGAGGCGTGTTGGGGGTTGATAAGCTGACGGCGTTGGTTCAAGGACGTTGGTTCAAGGACGATGGTTCAAGAGCGTTGGTGAATCAAGGTTGCGGGAATTTGGCTTTTCTCGGTGAAAAGACCGTTTTTGAGTTTGTGAATAGGTGCCTCGTTGTTGGATTTTGGATGTTGAACTTGGCCTCAATGGGTATCAATCCGTGGCAGAGCGTTCCTTGGCGAAGAATCCGCGAATTGACTGAGTTGACACGAGGAAAATTGTCATTTTCAGCTGTTTGCCTGCGTGATTGACTTTGATGGCAGGCAGTTCCATCGGGTTCATGGCAAAGCGGGCAGAGTGCGGCGAGCCCGCGTAGATTGCAGGGAATTGAGTCAAAGGCCGGGTTGCGCTATTCTGATGGCCGCTGGGTGGCAGCCAGATTCAGAGAATAATCGGCAGCTTTTGTAGAATTGCCAACCAAGGATTTGTCAGATTCCGCTCTGGCAGAAACGGCACATTGAACGGACAATTTTGGAATGATCACGCCTCGATATCTTTTGCCATTCGATTCTACGCGGGCTGTACATCGATTTGCCGATGTGTTGGTGATTGGCGGTGGCTTGGCCGGTTTGCGCGCAGCCAATGCGGTGGAGCCTAATCAGTCAGTTTTGGTCGTTACGAAGGATCATCTGCAAGAATCCAACAGTGTTTATGCTCAGGGTGGCATCGCGGGTGTCTTGGATCCGGATGACTGTTTTGAGTCGCATGTTGCCGACACATTGGCAGCAGGTGGCAATCTCTGCGACCAGGCAATCGTTGACATGGTCATCCGCGAGGGGCCAAGGCGAATCGATGAACTGATTCGATGGGGAACAAAGTTTGACAAAAATGATGGAGAAATCTCACTGGGGCGAGAGGGCGGGCACAGCTGCGAACGCATCGTTCATGCTCGGGGTGACGCCACTGGGAAAGAAGTGATGCGGGCTGTGATTGAGCGAACCCGTGAGCGAACCAATATCGATATTTGGGAAAATACTTTCACGGTCGATCTTTTGACTTATGAGGGGCGTTGCCGCGGCGCGGTGATACTCAATGAGGGGCATCAGCCAATCATGGTGTGGGCCAAGGAGACGATTTTGTGTACTGGCGGAGCTGGGCAGGTGTTCCGCGAATCCACAAACCCCAGTGTGGCAACTGGCGATGGCTCGGCGTTGGCCTATCGCGCAGGCGTGGAATTGCGTGACATGGAATTCATTCAGTTTCATCCAACCGTGCTGTACATCGCTGGTGCTTCCCGTTCGCTCATCACCGAAGCGGTACGAGGCGAAGGTGCTCATCTGGTGGATTGCAATGGCGAACGCTTCATGCCCGGCTATGACGATCGGGCTGAACTGGCGCCACGCGATGTTGTCAGTCAGTCCATCATCAGGCAAATGACCAAGACGAAACATTCCAACGTGTTTCTGGATCTTTCTCATCTGGATACCGATCATGTCATGATGCGGTTTCCCGGGATCGCCAAAGCGTGTTCGACATTTGGCCTCGATATCACCAGTGATCGAATCCCGGTGCGGCCGGGAGCTCATTACGTGATCGGCGGGGTTTCCGTGGACCGGCAGGGAAGAACCAGCTTGCCCGGGCTGTGGGCTGCAGGCGAAGTGACAAGCACTGGGCTGCATGGTGCCAACCGGCTGGCCAGTAATAGCTTGCTTGAAGGACTTGTGTATGGAGCACACGCAGGGGAAGCCGCGGCTCGCGCAGCAGCCGAAGTGCCAACCAACATGGTTGTGCCTCGAATTCAGCACCCCGTTCATGCCGCGTATGAATCGTTTGATGTCGCTGATGTTCGTGTGTCACTCAAAAGCATGATGGGACGTTTAGCTGGCGTGGAACGTGATGCGGAGGGGCTGCAGGAAGCGGCTGACTCAATTCGCTCATTCGCAGCTTACGTCATGCCCCACCAGTTTGATGGCGTGGAAGGATGGGAGCTTCAGAACCTGTTGCTGACGGCATCATGCATCGTTGATGCAGCACTGGTGCGAGCAGAGTCGCGGGGAGTGCACTTTCGCAGCGACTTTCCTAAGCCTGATGATCATAACTGGCGACGGCATTTGTCAATGAAGATAGATGTTGATGGTGGGCACCCTCGGGTAGAGCCAATGTTGCAGCCAGAGGAATCAATCGTGGTCAGCGTTGCCGCTGATGAATGAAACCAAAGCATCTTTGAGTGACTCAGACCAGAGCCATCCCTAGCGATGCTCGTTGCGAATGGCAACGTTAAAAATAATGCAGCACTAGAAAAGGATTCGAGTGGATACAGGTAACGGGATGGAACGAACCAGGCAGGCCACGCAGACGATTGCCGATGGTCAAGAAAAACCACTAATCCTGAGGTCGATGGTCGATCAGCCTGTTGATGAGATGACGCTGCTAGAACAGTCATTGCTGATGGCTGAATTGTCAATGATCTCGTACAACGACCCCAGCGAAGCGGCGCGCGCGGCGGCCAGCATCGGGTTCCCCGATATTGCGTTTTACGAAAGGGATGGTTCGCAGGCCTACCGATTCCGAAATCAGCATGATTGTGTGATTGCATGCCGTGGAACCGAGCCGAATGAATGGAACGATATTCAAGCCGATGCACGAGCAAGCAGTGTTTTGTCGGAAACGGTGGGCCGCGTGCATCGTGGCTTCAAGCGAGAGGTCGACGATCTCTGGCCCATGCTTGAAACAGCATTGATGTGCAATCGACAGCCCCTCTGGTTTTGCGGTCACTCTCTTGGTGGCGCGATGGCCACCATTTGTGCAGGTCGCTGCCTGTTGTCACATATTGACTGTGATCCGAAGCGACTGTTTTCATTTGGAAGCCCCCGCGTCGGAAATCCACGCTACACACAGTACACCAAGCTCGACCACTTTCGGTACGTCAACAATAACGATGTCGTCACACGTGTACCGCCGGCCTGGTTCGGGTATCGCCATTGCGGTGCCGAAGTCTATCTCGATCGGCGGGGGAAAATTCGGAAAGCCGAATTTGGTGGCAAAACTCGTGATCGCTGGATTGGCTTTTGGAACGGGCTGATCAATGGAAAAATTGATTCGTTTGCAGATCACTCCATCCATCAATACATCAAAGCGATTGATCAGGCACTGGTGGAAGAACGTCAGAACCAAGTCAGTTGCACGACAGGGGGGGGAACAGTCAAGTCTGGACCACCCATGCCGAAGCACCAGATGCAAAAAATAAATCGGTCTGACTCCGAGTCGACAAGGGTAACCGAATGAGGGATTCCATCAGCAATTGGATTGGTCTGAAGCTAGGAGTGAAGCGAAATTTGAATGGGCATTGAGTTGGAAATAGCGAATGCCAGCATGCGATTACGACTGGCCGCTTGATTTTTGTTTCCAATATTGTTGCCTTGACTGTTTTTTGGTTCTGTTTTGCCAACAGATTTGTCGCTTTGTGAGAGTTTCGATCAGAGCCGAAACCATTTATTTGGCTTCAGGGTGCCTGCGGAAGCCTCTGGTGCGATACAGCTGAAGCCTTGGTTGCGATACAACAGGGGTAGATTTGACGCTGATTCTGCGGACTCGTTCTTTGTTCCTGTCGAAGACTACTTCTCCAGTGTCTTTAGCTGACGACTTTTCAAATATTTACCCATCTCGGTCACGAATTCAATGCACGCTCGAGAATCTGATTCGCAACAAGCTGACGAGAATGACGCCGTGGCCTACGCAGAAATTGAGGGCGTTCAACTGAAATTATCGCGGCCCTACACCTTTCCGGGGCAGTGGATCGGTCAGCAGGAAGTCCTGATGCAGTTACTTGCCTGCTGGATCACGGTCGATGACCTCGATCTACCGCTGACTCCTCGGTTGGTTGGTTCACCCGGAGTCGGAAAGACGCAGTTGGCGATTGCTGCCGCTCAGGCTCAAAAACGACCGCTTTACATTTATCAATGCACTGCCGATACCCGCCCTGAAGATTTGTTGGTCACGCCTGTTCTAAGTCAGGGAGGCGAAATCTCGTATCACGCCTCGCCGCTCGTTTC
>CAJXTM010000286.1 GCA_913061385.1 uncultured Rhodopirellula sp.
CCATCAATCAACGTGAACGACAGCGCGACAAAGAGCAAGTTTGATAACTTGTACGGTTGCCGCGAGTCGCTCGCTGACGGTGTCAAACGAGCCACTGACGTCATGTTGGCTGGTAAAGTCGCTGTGGTGTGCGGTTACGGAGATGTCGGGAAAGGTTGTGCCGCAAGCTTGAAAAGCTATGGTTGCCGCGTGATTGTGACCGAGATCGACCCAATCAACGCACTTCAAGCAGCGATGGAAGGTTTCGAAGTGGTCACCATGGAAGATGCCTGCAAAGAAGGGCGTCTTTTTGTGACCACCACCGGTAATAAAGACATCATCCTCGGCAAGCATATTGAGCAGATGCCGAATGACGCCATCCTCTGTAACATCGGCCACTTCGATACTGAGATCGATGTTGCTTGGTTGGAGCAGCAAGTTGCTGACGGTGCTGTGACCAAGGACGAGATCAAAGCCGCCGATATCGGTGCTGTCGATCGTTACACGTTCAAGGACACCGAGCGTAGCGTGATCATTTTGGCGAAGGGTCGTCTGGTCAATCTTGGGTGCGCAACTGGCCACCCAAGCTTTGTGATGAGCACATCGTTCACTAACCAAGTGCTCGCTCAAATGGAGCTTTGGAATAGCCGCGATACTGAGGCCTACGCAGTGAAAGTACACATGTTGCCGAAGAAACTGGATGAGGAAGTCGCTCGACTGCACCTTGATCAACTCGGCGTCAAGTTGACTGTGCTAAGCAACGAGCAAGCAGAGTACCTCGGTATCCCTGTTGAGGGTCCTTATAAGCCAGAGCACTACCGCTACTAGGCTGCTCTCGCTGGGCCTCAAACGCAACTTGTGGTAGGGCCAGCATGATGACGATTTTCGAACCCGACTGCCGCGATGGTAGTCGGGTTTTTTTATGGAGCAAATCGCATCCGGCGAACGGTTTCCGGTTTCGCTGGCGATGCCTGAGTTGGGGTATGCGGCTCACCAAAGCAGGTGCAAGTTCCCACCCGGGCCCTATCTGCCAACGGTATGGACTATCGATTTTCACCACTACTGCACGCGCTCCTTGAATTGCTCTACCATCTGTGCCGTCGTGAGTTCTGAAGTAAATCTTGAATCAAAATTGATTGCCCCTCAAAAATGCCACAGACTACCCCGTTTGCCGCACTGCGCTACAATCTTGACCATGTCGGAAATCTTTCGGATGTGATCGCCCCACCTTATGACGTGATCGACCCTCAACTGCAGGATGAACTTTACAAGAGGCATCCAGCGAATGTCATTCGAATCATTCTGAATCGGCAGGAGCCGGGTGACGATGCGGACCAGAAGTATGGACGTGCTGCAAAATTTGTAGAGCAATGGAAGAGCGAAGGCGTGCTGATACGCGAAGAAAAACCTGCCTATTACGTTTACCATCAACAGTTTGAGCATGAAGGCAACGTGATCAATCGGCGAGGGTTCATGGGGCGGGTGCGTTTGCAACCATTCGGCGAAGGCAATATCTATCCGCATGAGGAGACCCATCCCAAAGCTAAGGTGGATCGCTTAAAGCTGACAACAGCCACCAAGCAAAACAACAGCCAGATCTTTGGGCTGTACCCCGATCCCAACAATGACGTCATCACCTTGTTGGATGCCGCAACTGAGGGTGTAACGCCGATGGAGTCCACGGATCACCTAGGTGTCAAGCACATTCTGTGGCCAGTGACTGATGAATCAGTGGCTGCTCGCGTCAGCGAACTCATGGAGGATCGCCCCATGTTCGTGGCTGATGGGCACCATCGTTACGAAACGGCATGTAATTACCGTGATCAGGTGACCCAGGAGTCTGGAGGAATCTCGGACGATCATCCCGCGAACTTTGTGATGACGATGCTTGTCGGCATGAGTGATCCTGGCATGATCGTACTTCCGACACATCGGTTGTTGCGTGGGACCCCCAGCTTCAGTTCGGCCGAGATCATTGAGAAGCTCGAGGGAACATTTGAGTGCGAAGTCATTGACGGAGGGCTTGATGCGGCCGATCAGGTCTGGGCGACCATGGAATCAGCTGATGACCAAAGCATTCTGGGCCTGTACGCAGTCACCGACCAAAAATGGCTGATTTGCAAAGCACTCGAGGGCGCGAAAACACGCATTCAAGAGTTGGCCGCCTCGCAAAGTGAGGATTGGCGCGGACTGGGGGTTAGTCTGTTGCATCGTCTCGTCATCGACGACCTACTGGGGTGCAAAGGGCATCCAAAGCCGACTTATGTCCATGAAGTCAGCGAATTGCTTGACGGACTGCGAGGCGAGGGAAGCCAAGCTGAAAGCGATAGCGACGAGCCATACACACTCGCAGCTTTGGTCATGCCGGCTAAGCTTGAGCATGTCGAGGCCATAAGCCTGCTGAAAGAACGTATGCCAGCGAAAAGCACCTACTTCTATCCCAAGCTACTCAGCGGCCTCACTTTTAATCCGCTCGCTTAGGGCATTCTTCTAATCCGTTGCTCGGTCCCTCTGTTTAAACGTGGGTGATTAGGCGGAGTGAATGTGCAAACTGCCATCGGTCAACTCTGCGTGCCATGCAGCGACGCTGGGTGGATGGCCAATTGCAAGGTGCAGAAGTTATCGGCCGCTCGAAGATGGGACTGCGGGACGTGGCGGGATCCACTGCCATGGGCACTGCTTATTTTCCCGGTTCCCGCAGGTGTCGCAAAGATGGGACTGCAGCAAGCAGCACGTGGACTTGCCTGCCATTGATTTTCTAGCTGGTGTCCGGCGACTCGCTGTCTGTTGGGGCATTTTTGGTATGACCTAGCCGATTGATTCGCTGCCCAGGGTACGCCAGTAACGTGAGTCCTTACCTTGAAAATTCATGTCGCAACCCTTTGGGGTGCTCTGTGCATGGTATCTCGAGCTTTTCACCGAGGGACTGGTGGCTGAATTACCGTGTTACCCTGGCTTTCACGTACTTTCTTTGTGTCAAGATCAGTTTCTTGTGAAACCAGTCTTGTTTCACCGACCGGAATTCTCCTAGTTTCCCGTCATGGAACGACTCGCGGTGAGTCGGTATTTGTCCGCTTTCACATAAGAGAGCAGTCCTCGTGGGAAGGATCCTTTGCGTGGTTAACCAGAAGGGAGGCGTGGGTAAGACAACCACGGCCGTCAATCTTTCTGCTGCCCTCGCCCTGTCTGGTCAGCGAACGCTGCTCCTGGATATGGATCCCCAATGCAATGCCACGACCTCACTAGGGCTAGAGCCGACAGAGGGGCACGCGTTGGTGAGCGATGAAACATTAAACGCTAGCATTGCAGAAACGGGTCGGGACGGGCTTTCGATGGTGCCGGGAAGTCGGACCTTCCATGATATTGATAAGTTGGCAGGCGGTGGAGACCGGGAGTCCGGTCGAGTGCGTCGCCATTTGGATGAGGCGATCGAGGAGTACGACTTCATTTTGATTGACTGTCCGCCCAGTGTGGGGGAGTTGACCCAAACGGCTTTGGCAGCGAGTACGGAGGTACTGATGCCCATCCAGTGCGAGTATTTCGCAATGGAAGGGCTGACTCAGTTGATCCAGACGATCAAGCGAGTGATCATCGCTACGGATGGTCGGTTGACCTTTGGTGGGATCCTGCTGACGATGTACGATCCCACTCTTGAACTTACACGCGAGGTCGACGAGGAAGTACGAGACTTCTTCGGCGACATCGTATTTGATAGTGTCGTGCCTCGGGATGTTTCGCTAAGCGAAGCACCTAGTCACGGTCAAACTGTGTTTGGATACGCGCCCCGTTCACGCGGAGCGTTCGCATATACCCAACTGTGCATGGAGGTGCTTCAGCGTGACTAGTACTGCAACAACCAAAGATCGGCGTTTAGGCAAGGGGCTTGCCGCGTTACTTGGAACGCCGCTGGATGATGAGGGTAACCCCATCGATGGTGATTCTGGCAGCGGGGTGGAAACCCTGGAGTTGTCGGTTGATGCGATCGAGAACAATCCGTTTCAGCCTCGCCGTGAGTTCAATCATGACGAGATCGCTTCGCTAGCGGAAAGTATCAAAAACCATCAGCAATTACAGCCTATCCTAGTGCGGGTTGTTGATGGCCGCTATCAGTTGATCAGCGGTGAGAGACGACTGAGGGCGACCATTCATGCCGGCTTGAAAAATATTCGGGCCGAAGTACGCGTAGCTGATGACCGGTTGGTTGCCGAGCTAGCGATTATTGAAAATCTGCAGCGAAAGGACCTCAATCCGATCGAAAAGGCAATGTCCTTTCGCAGGTACATTCAAGAACACAATTGCAAGCAAGATGATCTGGCCAGACGCCTCAGTATCGATCGAAGTACGATCGCTAACTTGATGCGGTTGTTGGAGCTTCCTCAGCAGATTCTCGATTTGCTTGCCGCTGGCGAGTTGAGTGCCGGGCATGCCAGAGCTTTGCTTCCAATCGGTGATGAGCCGATTCAAGTCCGAACCGCTTCGAAAATCATGGAAGAGCGTTGGAGTGTTCGGGCAACCGAGGGCTATGTCTCGGAGCTTTTGAAGTCAGAAGAGGATGTCGAGACTGGCAAGAAAGTTGTGAATGCGACGCGTCAGAAACGACGTCAGGTTTCTCCTCACATTGAGGCGATGCAGCAGGAAATGCGAATGGTTTTCGGAACCAAGGTTGAGATCAAGAGTTCGGCACGCGGTAGAGGGAAAATTACGATCCATTTCACTGATAGCCAAGAGTTTGAGCGTCTTCGTGAGATCCTCTCCGATGGTGCTCGGCCTCAATTGCGAATTGCGGGCTGAGTTTCCCGCTAGTTTCACGGCACAGGCGGCGGGAACGTCCTCTGGAAATGCCTCTAAAACCCGAGTCTTGCTCGGGTTTTTTCGTTTTGCAGTGATTGTTCCTTAAAGCAATTTTTGCTGGGGAGGTTTTGTGACTGCCGAATGGCTGGAAACCGAGGCGTAGTCTGAACCGGGAACGCTGCGGTTGCGTACGTAGTGTCGGTTTGTTTTTTTGCTGTTTCGCCTCATTTTTCGGTTCTATTCAGCCCAATGCCGCTTGGCCAAGCCCCACCGGAAAGCACCAGAGGCGATGACTTCATCGTTAAAGAGGTTGATCGGTTTTCGCTTCCCTTGTTGCGGATGCGACGGGTGCAGCTCAATATTTCCTACACTGTTTTTTTGGCGTTAGCAGTGTTGGTTGGCGTGGTGATGAGTGTTTCGCGTCAACCTGGGAACGCAGACTTGCCGAGGGTCGCGGTGTGTGCAAGTCTTGCCTGGGTCTCGGGTTGGTTGGTGCAGTTGTTGTCTTTCGGGATTGTGTCGTGGGCAAGTGGTTATCGGATGCGTAGCGTCACGATTGGGGTGTTGGGTGTAGAGACGATTCCTCGCCGCTGGCATGCTCGACTTGCTTTTTTGACGGGCCTGGCTGGCTCGATGAGCCTGATCTTTCTTGGGTGTTTTTACAGATTGGTGGATGGGGGATTTCAGGTCCCAACCATTGAGGCCACAACTGATCCAATTTGGGCATTACCAAGCATTGGGCTGGGCGAGGTCAAGTCTGTTTGGCGGACGGCGAGTTGGCTTTGTTTCATTCAGGCAATTGGGCAAATGTGCCCTCTACCTCGCACGCTGGGAAGGCAAATGTTGGCCGCGTGTGTGTCGTTTTTTGGGACTAACATTACGCTCGTTGGCCAAGTCAAGGTACTGCGTTTGTTAATCGATACTTTTGCCTTTTGCACGCTCGGGTTTGGTATCTGGCTGATGAACCTTGGCCAAGAAATTGCAGGTGTGGGTTGGTCATTAGTGATGTGCGTGTCCGTCTTGTTGTGGCTTTCGTCTCGTTGGTCCGGTACCTGTCTCTTATACACATCTCCGAACCCACGAGACC
>CAJXTM010000287.1 GCA_913061385.1 uncultured Rhodopirellula sp.
CTATTACTGCATTCTGGCCGTTTTACTCGGAGCACAGTTTCTGTTGGCTGGATTGTTGGCCGAATTGGTTGTCGCTCGAACACATGGACCTCGTGATACGTTTAGCATCTCGGAACACCTTTGCGGAATTGGCCGCGGTGCAGCCAATCAATCCGATGGTGAGCCTCAGGAACAATCGTCATGACTGAGCAGACTGCATCGGAAGCAGGTGCTAGACGTTCTGTCTACCTGATTTTGGCTTTGATTACTTTGGCACTGACTGCTGGACGAATTGCGGTTGTTACTGGCCGCGATGGAACAACAGCTTTTCTAAGTGCGAATGACCGCAGTCGGTGGTGCACCGTTGCGTCACTTGTCGAGCATGGAACTTACGCCATCGACTCCCAGATTGAAATTGTAGATCCCGTTCGTCGTCACATTCATCCGTGGCAGACAATCGATAAGGTGCGGCATCTTGGATCCGATGACAAACAGCACTATTACAGCAGTAAACCCCCACTGTTCCCCACGGTAGTCGCTGGTGTTTACAAAGTGCTTTATCTTGTCACAGGTATGACTTTGACGGATCACCCGATCTATTTGGCAAGGATTCTTCTTGGCTTAGTTAATTTGCCTCTCTTGGCCATCTTTCTTTTTGCCACACTCGGGTGCATTGAACGAATTGGTCACGGTGATTGGTCCAAACGGATCGCTGCATTGGGGTGCTGTTTTGGCACTATGCTTTTGCCGTTTACCGTTTCTTTGAACAATCATTTACCAGCCGCTACCGCCACTGCGGTCGTGGCTTGGATTTACTTGGTTACTGTGAGCGGGAGACTCAACCAGAGTACTGCAGATTCTGCTTCTGGAGCATCGAATGCCAGAGATTCGGGGTGGCCGCATACGGTGCGTTATCTGTTAGCCGGAGTCTGTGCTGCATTGGCGGCAGCGAATGAACTGCCAGCGCTTTCGATGCTGGTCTTTTGGCTGGGGTTGTTTGCGTGGGCGAAGCGTGCCTCGGTGCTGCCTTTCATGGGAGGTGTGGTGATTGTCGCGGTTGGATTCTTTGGGACAAACTGGCTCGCGCATCAATGTATCCGCCCCCCATATGCTCACCGTGGAAACGGAGAAACGATTGCCGTGCTGGAATCGCTGAGAACGAGTTCAGGTGAACCAGACGAGTCTGTCAGGCTGAAAAGTCAGGCACTGCTGATCGAAACTGAATTGATCAACAGCGGGGCTGAGATTGAGATCACTGCGTCCGACGAAGCATCGCGTTGGATTGTGCGGAGTGGCGAGCGTCAATTTGCACTTTTGCTTTCAGAATCCGGATGGTCGCTAGCAAAATGGGATGATTGGTACGAGTACCCCAATACTTATTGGAAAGACGGGTCACGGCGCGGTGTTGACCGGGGTGAGCCTTCCAAATTTGTCTATTTCGCCCAAATGACCTTTGGCCACCATGGGCTATTTTCATTGACCCCGCTGTGGTTATTGGTTCCGGTGGGATTTTTTATCGGTGTGAAGCGAGGAACACCTGAGGTTCGGCGGCTGGTGCTCGCCATTCTGGTTGCGTCTCTTGTTTGCTTTGTCTTTTACCTGAATCGTCCGCTGATCGATCGTAATTACGGCGGTGTCAGCGTATGTTTTCGCTGGTTGTTGTGGTTCGCACCGCTTTGGTTGCTTGTTGCAACACCAGTCATGGCTTGGTTTGAGAGCACGCCGATGCGTCGTGGCACGCTTTACACAATGCTTGCATTGAGTGTTTTCTCGATGTCGGCCTCACTGGAAAGTCCGTGGCAATCCCCATGGATCTTCCGTTTTTGGCAGTTTTTGGGCTGGCTGGACTCGTGAAAACAGGGCTACCATTCGGCTGCGACGTGATGGAACGCTCGCAACACCTGACAGCCCTAAGGTCTGGTCTTGAATGGCATCAAGGATGCGCCGATCTCCACCAAGCCGAGACTTCTCTCGCGTTTGCTGAGTGCTGCGCTGATTTGCGTAGGTGTTGCCTTTGTGATTTATACGTTGACTCCGCAAACGGTGGGTGAAACTGCACGCAGGCACGTCTTAAATATCTTTCAAGAACGCTATCCTGATCATGTCGTTTCTCTGCGACGGGGATACTTTGATCAGAACGTCGGTTTTGTTTTTGAAGATCTGCGGATTCTTGATCCGTCGCTGGTCATCAATGGCTCGGAAGACAGTGAACTACTTCGCATTGAGCGTTTGACAGTTGAGGCGGACCTCGACGCTGACAAGTTGGCGACTGATGGTTTGCCGTTGAAGACACATCGCATTCTCTTAGATGGTGTGAACGTCAACACGAGGCTTCTAGAGGATGGCACTCCGTCCATTACAGAATTGTTGCCGATGCCAAAATTTGGACCGGTGACGCCACGGATGGAAATCCGCCGCTTGCGTTTGCATCTGGTTGATGATGATTCCAGAAGCCGACCGATGATTGCATCGTTTCCTGAGGTGCTTGTTGTTCGCACTCCGATTGCTGAGGGTGAGACTGATGATTCAATCACTCTTCGTGGATCGACGGACTTTGCAAACTCGCTGGTTGTTCAGGTTAATACTTCGAAACGTGGTGTTGATGTTCGAGGAGTTGCCAAAGGTGCTTATCTCAGTCGAGACCTGTTTGATCGATTGCCACCACAGTGGAGAAAAAATGTAAGGGAGTTGCGCGACTTGCAGTGCATTTGTGATGTAAGTTTTGCTGTTCATCAGTCACCTGTTGGGGAACTCGACTACAAGCTCAAGACAACCATTCATGAAGGACGGTTTTCACATCAGTCCATACCGCAACCGATTTCACAATTGCGCGGGATTGTGAGCTGTGATCCTAATGGTGTTTCAATCCAAACCTCACAATTCATGTTTGGCGATTCATTGGTGCGAGCCAGCGGCAGTATTCATGGCCATGCGTGGCCTTGTTCTGCTGACTTGCAGATTCATGCCAGTAATATCATGCTCGATGATCGTTTGGCTGCGGCTTTGCCCGCCAAAATGCAAGCGAACTGGCACAAGTTTTCACCCTACGGGCGAGTGGATGTCGAGGGTAATCTGCTTCACAGAGACGCGGAATGGAAACTCAACGGGCATGTGACCTGCAAAGGCGTCGATGTGGAGTATGACCGTTTTCCCTACCCGGTCGAAAGTCTGTTTGGGAAAGTGGAAATTCGTGATGGGATGGCAATCGCAGAGCGACTGGGTGGAACGATTGGTGCCAATCAGATGCAGTGCGCGTTCAAACTACCGATCAAGCCGGGGATCACGCTTGAAAAATCGTTTGCAATTACGACGGACGGGCCGATCCCGATCGACGCTACTCTGTTGAAATCGATGTCACCGCGTGACGGCCCAATGTCCAAGTTGGAGTCCTTCACCCGATCGCTAAAACCTCGTGGCAGATTGCATCTTGTGACAGCTCTGTTGACCACTGATGCCAATGGTCGATCATCCCGGAAAATGGATGTGCGTGTCAGTAATGGGTATTTGCGATACGAGAAGTTTCGCTATCCACTATACAAGGTCAACGGAAAACTGCAGGTTGAAAACAACGTAGTGCGACTAAACGGTTTGAGAGGTGTCAGCGCGAATGGGCAAGATGTTGTCTGCGAGGGGTTCTATCGACTTGCCAGCCAGTCGGGGCAAATGCAAGGTGCGGTTGCAGCAACTGATGCGCAGGACCTGCAAGCCACCCCATCGCATCTGAAGCTGCAATTTGATGCCACTAAGGTGTTGATGGATGATACGCTTCGCAATTCCTTGCCTGAAGACGCAAGAAGTATTTGGGACTCGATTTCACCGACGGGAACCTTGGATCAATTGACGGCCAATCTCGAGCAGGTTGGCTCGGATGGGAAACTTGATCTTGAACTGACGGCAAATCAGTTTGAAGCTGATTCGGTTACCAGTCGTACTTTGAGTTTACGTCCAAGTTATCTTCCCTACCGAATTGATGTAACGGCTGGATCTGTCTATTACGATGGCTCTCAGGTCGACTTGATTTCACTGAAAGGGCGGCATGACGCTTCGGTGTTGTCGGCGAATGGAATCTGTCGTCAAAATACACAGGGAAGATGGGAGTTGATGCTGAATCTGCATCCTGGCAGCCGCCTGCTGCCCGATGTTGAATTGATTGCGGCGATGCCGGATCAAATGCGAGAGGCGATGAAGGCATTGCAACTGCGGGGGCCGATTGGTGTTTCAGGGGGCACACGCATTGCACTGCCAGATGCGATGCATGCGAACCCAGAGTTGGACTGGGATATCGCATTGCAATTGGAGGGAAATCGGATCGCAGAGGTCGGGCCAGTACACTCCATGCGCGGGAGTGTCAAAGTCAAAGGCAGGCAAGATGATCGTGGTATCTTTGCAAATGGAAATATCCAGATTGACTCGTTGCACGTGTATGATCTGCAGCTAACCAATATTGAAGGCCCGTTTTCGATTGCGAACACAATGTTGTATCTGGGCAATCCGGTTCGCGGCAACACATCGCCCAACATTGTTGGTCTGGAAGATCCGAGGGTCATTGCTCGGGCAGATAATAAAGTCCATGGAAATCTGTTTGGCGGCACACTGGTGATGGATGGCAACGTTCAGTTGTCGACCGGTGACTTTGATGTTGTCCTCAGTGTCGAGAACACGATGGTGCCAAATATCCTTGCTGACTTTGGTCAGAATGGAAACGATATGTCTGGCAGCCTGCGAGGTCGCACACGGTTGCTCGGTAGACTCGGCAACATGAGCATGTTGCGAGGGAAAGGTTGGTCACTGGTTCGTGACGCAACCCTTTACAAGTTGCCGTTGATGGATCAGGTGATGGAGTTACTCCGGATCAAGAAATCTGATGAACAAGACTATTCTGCGTTGACGGATGCCGAGATCCAGTTCGAACTTTTTGGCGAGACCATTACTTTTGATCGGATTGACGTTTCGGGAGACCTGATTGCCCTGAAAGGCTATGGAAAACTCGACAACCGGCAGGAACTCGACGTAAGCTTTCAGACACAGGTCAATCCTCGGAATACACTCATGGGCCTGCTGACGTTGGGCGAGCAATACACCTTGTGGACCATTGATGTGCGCGGACCGCTACATGCACTGACCTACCAACGAAGGGCTCTTGAAGGTGTCGAAGAGACCCTTGAAATGATTTTTCCAGCCATCTCTGCCGACCCGGACGAAATTGCAAAAGAACCGACAAGTGGGTTGGGGAGATGGCTACGATTCTAGAGATTTGACCGAGGCTTCAAACAGAAGGACACGGCAATGAGTATCAATCCAAGTGCTGCGGCAGCATCGATCGCCGGAACCAGTCGTGCCGCCGCCCGTGGCGGCGAAGCCGATTCACAGGCAATTGAAGCAACTCGGCAACAAGCTACCGCTGAAAAACCAGGTGGCAAGTCTGCTGAGTCCAATGAGATTGATGCCGGAGAGCAGGCCGGAGATCGCGATGGAAATGGACGCCAGATTCTTGACCAATTCGAATCCCACGATGATGGGGATGAGGCGAGCCCAGACGGAACAGTAGTGCATGAGAGTCAGGTTCATGCCGATGGTCAGGGGATTCCTCCAATGTGTGATGAGGGATTTCGAATGGAGTCGGGAAAAAATCTTGACTTGGAGGGTTGATCCACAGAATGCATGGGGCGATCAGGATAAACCGTACAATCTCCGCTCGTCTTTTCCTTTCTACTCTCACGATGTGGGTTAGCGAGGAGTTGAAAAACGTTTGAGCTTTCGATCCAACGTGCTGCGTTCGATCCCCAAGATAGCTGATGCGCGGCTTTTGTTCCCGTCGGTGTGCCGTAGCACCTGTCTCTTATACACATCTCCGAGCCCACGAG
>CAJXTM010000288.1 GCA_913061385.1 uncultured Rhodopirellula sp.
CGAGATCAGCCTCGGTCTCGTGGGCTCGGAGATGTGTATAAGAGACAGCACAAACTCCGGGCATGTTCTTTTCGCAGCCCATGAAACGGTTGGCTGGAATTTCGAACGACTTAGCGATTGTTAGGTCCATTCGACACGATCAGGGTAACCATGGTGCCGGTAACCATTACATGATGACAGGAGCTCCGCCGAGGATACCGGTTGGCTGTGGAGCGTTTGTGAGTTTCCATCCAAGTCTTGGCAGCGTGGTGTCGCATCAGGTCGGTGCCCCTGATGGCGTCCCACCTTACTTTTCAATGCCGAATATGTCGCGTTCAGGTGGCCCAAATTTCCTCGGTGCCCGGCATGCACCGTTTGTCGTTCCCGATGATCCTAATCGGTCTGGCTTTCGCGTGCGTGATGTCACCATCCCTACTGGGCTGACGGATGCAAGGTTCGAGAGTCGACAAGAAATTCGACGCCAGATCGACAAGATGCAGCGTCTAACCGAAGCAGCGGTCGCTGACCCTGTTGTGGCCTCTGATGAATTTTACTCTCAGGGGATGCAGATTCTGCAGAGCAGCGAAGCTCAAGCGGCATTTGATATCCACTCTGAACCGGGTGAGATCCGAAATGCCTATGGACGTAGCCCCTTTGGTCAGCGGGCTCTGCTAGCACGGCGTTTGGTTGGTGCCGGCGTGCCGTTCGTGACGCTGTATTTTGGAGGTTGGGATCATCATACCGACCTGTTCAATGCGTTTGATAAGAAGGTGCCCCCGTTTGAAAGCGCGATCGCCGCCTTGATCGAAGATCTAAAACAGCAAGGCATGCTTGATCGCACGATGGTGATCGCACTTGGTGAGTTCGGACGCACACCTAAAATTAATGACCGCGGAGGTCGTGACCACTGGTCCAACGCCATGAGTGTGATGTTTGCGGGGGGGGGCACTCGTGGTGGTCAAGTGATTGGGGCGACTGACCGGCAAGGTTATGCCGCAGTTGAGCGAATTTTGTCGCCAGAGAATTTCGTCTCGACGGTTTATCGAAAACTTGGGATCGATCCCGGCCAGATGATGTATACACCTGATGGACGTCCCGTGCATCTGGTGAGTGATGCTGAACCCATTTCCGAGTTGATGGGGTAGCTGCTTGGCTTGCTCAGTGATATGGCAAAAAGATATTTGAATTCTGAACAGCGTTTGCAGCGGGCAAAGCAGCCGACATCTCAAGCAAGAGTTGGCGGGTCAGGTGCGTTCGTCCGAGGGATCAGTGGTAGAGCAGCCAAAGTGGCCCATGCTTTGCCAAGGCTGTTGTTCGTTCTCTTGTTTGTCTGCTGCGTTTTCAGTTGCCGCCTTAATGCGCAGATCCAGCTGGATCGTTTTTTTCCTCCTGCCGTTGGCGTGGGGCAGAGCACTGAGATCAAAGTGGAGGGCAAGTTTCCCGAATGGCCCATCGAATTGAGCACGGATTGCGAGGATGTTTCAGTTCGAGCAACTGAAAAATCAGGTCAGGTGCTCGTTGAAGCCAAAAAAACCGCAACACCCGGAGTCGTTTGGGTCCGTGGTTTAGATAAAACGTCTGCGTCCGCGCTCGTTCCTCTGCTGATCGAGTCACTGGAGCCAGTTGCTGAGGTCGAACCAAATGAAACTTTGGGAGACGCAACTCAAGTGGACCTTCCGTGTGTTGTGACTGGGCGACTTTCAAAGTCGGGCGAGGTCGATACCTTCCGCCTTGCAGTCAAAGCCGGGGAAACGCTAGTCCTGTCGGTGATTGCCAATCAGCTGTTACAGTCCCCGATGGATGCTGTGTTGCAATTAGTGGATCAGAAGGGGCATGTTTTGGCTCAGGCCGACGATCAACGTGGATTGGATCCACAGCTGGTTTTTGAGGTGGAGCGAGATCAGATCCTGTTTGCTCGGTTGTTCGCATTTCCGGAAACACCCAACAGTACCATCGGGTTCGCGGGCGCTGCAACATTTGTCTACGAACTCCGAATGACAACCGACGCGTTTGTCGATCATGTGTTGCCACTCGATCAGCATTTGACGGCCGTCGCGGGTGGTGGTGTGGTGGGTGGCGTAGTTCAGGGCTGGAATCTTCCCGATGGCCCCGTTGCAAGGAATGGAAAAGCGAACCAATTTGGCGGCAGCGCAATCTTTCTGCCCAACGCGTTGGGTTGGCAGTACCTCGAAGGTGATGTTGCCCGAGGTAATGAATTCTTTGAGACTGCAGAGATAACCTTCTTGGAAAATACTCCCTGTTCTTATTCAGGGCGAATTGCGGCGGCCGGAGAAATCGATCGAGTACGGTTGGCAGTCACTAAGGGAAAGAAGTATCGCGTTGATGTTCATGCACGACGCAGTGGTATGATTTTGGATTCAGTTTTGCGGGTTGTGGACCTGAAAGACGGAAAACAAATTGGACGTAATGATGATGTGACCCGAGGCAAGTATGATGCGCGTGTTGATTTCACCGCTAAGCAGGATGGGCGGGTTGAGGTGCAGATATCCGATCTCGTGGATGGTTTTGGAATGCGACACGCCTACACGGTTGTTGTGTCAGTGGTGGAACCATCTGTTGAGGTCACTGTGGCCGAGGACCATTTTGCGTTGAAAGTCGGCGAATCATTAGAGATCCCTGTCACGATTGGTAGGCGGGATGGATACGCGTCAAAGTTGCAGGTCAGTGTTGCCGAGTTGCCGCCAGGTATCACCGGTGAGGCTGTTTTTTCCGAGCCCAAGGGAGATTCATCCAAAACCGTAACGCTGAAACTGGTAGCCGCGGAGGGAGGCACTCACCAAGGGCCAATCCATATTCAAGTGATTGAATTGGGTGCCGAGGACGCAAAGGATGGCGTCCCATTTCATGCTCAATATGAGTTGGCGAAAACATTGCGGATCGATGAGTTCTGGTTGACCGTCACCCCATGAGTGTTACGACCGGTATCAATTGTGAATGTGTGTGTTTTGCAGCACTTCGGTCTATTTGGTGGGATCACGTTCAGCCGGTTTTTCGCTGTGCACCACGCGTTGGAAACGATCGCAGAATGGTTTGAATGTTGCGTTTAAACTGCTGCGTTCGTTAGTTTATGCTCGCAATCTTTTAAGCGGTTTGGTCCGTCTGGTTCAAAGCTTTGACTTGGCTTGTTCTGTTGCTTGGCGTTCGCAATCGTATGGCGAACCTTCTCGAGGATCTGTTTGCGTGAATCTACTGTGGCAATAACTGCGATGGTTGGTTGCTGTGGATCGCAATGGGGAATTTGGGGTCATCCGTTTGGGGGCAGCGATCTTACTCATTGGCTCTCGTAGAACAGGTTCCGTTTGTGGGGTTTCAGGTATCTTGTTTCGAGACCGGAGTGCGGGTTTCGAGTGCTGTTGATCGAGTTGAGCGGAGGTTAATTGTTGCTCACGTATTTAGAGTTTCGGTTGCCGGGTCCGTGCTTTATTTCAACGTCCGGTTGGTATCTTGTGTTGTTAGCTTGTTGTTTGTTGGGGGTTTCTCCGCAATCGAGAGCAGGGCAAGGTTGTGGTTCTCACTTGAGTTGGGCTTGGGATTTGGTTTGTCAGGCTGACGGGTAAAAACACAATGCAGGCCAATGGTACGAGGGCAGCAGCGGCGGCAAGGCCTAGCGGTGTCAGTGCTTGTTTTTGAAGCACTCATCTGCGCTGGGGCCATTGCAATCAACGCTCGCTGTGTTGGCATCAGTGACACCATGAAGAGGGGTGAGGCCCCGAGCATCGAGGGGAAATCGCGGTGCGACCACGCGTTTCGCCCCCGCATCAGAGAGGTGGGTGATCATCTACGCTTTCCCGTTTCAACCGCCCAAAGATACAGTGTCGTCACTCTCGGAGTTTGTGTTTTAGCTAAACCTACTAGCGACCTGTTCTGAAGTAGACCGGGGAATGTTTTGTTTGTTAATTATTAAGCAGCGACTTGGTTTTCACTAAAATACCATGCTTGCCAATTGACGGCACCGTTCGTGCTGTTGGTTTGTTATGGGGCTACTCTGTCGCTTTTCAGTTCACTGCAGCGTTAGGGGAGTTGATCTCATGATGTCGAACGGTGGTGGCGTGTATTTCCAATGGAAAGTCAATTGGAGGTGAGGTTCTGCAGGTAAGGCTTTCATGCACGACATGTATGAGGAGATGGGCTATTTGGTACTGCTGTGTGAGGCAATCCGTTCAGGCCTGCGGCAATGCGGGTGTCATCAGTAGGCATGCGAGAAACGCAGAACGTTCGGGAAGTTTGCTTTCGACAACATGTTCATGGACAGCATGGGCTCCATCACCGACTGCTCCTAGTCCATCGAGAGTAGGGCAGTATTGGCTTGTCCAGTTTCCGTCTGAGCCTCCGCCCGCTGCTGCCTGTTCAATTTCGAGTCCGAGTTGCTCGGCCGCCAGGCGGGCGCTTTGCCAGAGCTTTTGGTTTCCTGGGGTTGATTCCATGGGTGGTCTTTCAATGCGACCTTGGATCTCCAACTGGGTTCCGTCGACGGTGGGTTTGATTGCGTGGATCGCTTCTTCAATACGACTGGCTTCGTCTTGCGTTGTGACTCGTACATCAATTTCAACTCGGCAAGTCGGTGCGATCACATTGGGACGCATGCCACCATTGATGACACCTACATTAATGCTGGTTCCTGACTTCAGATCATTCATTGCGAACAGTTTTTGAATCACATGGGAAATTTCATGAATGGCACTGATGCCTTTCTCCGGATCCAGACCTGCATGCGCGGCTCGTCCGTTGGCAGTGATGTTGAATCTACCGACTCCTTTGCGTTTTGTTTTGAGTTTGCCGCTTGGACCCAGAGAAGGCTCTACGACAAAGGTGCGGTTCGACACCCGTGCTAATCTTTCGATGTTCTGAGCTGATTCGTGGCTGCCGATCTCCTCGTCAGAATTGATGAAAAGTATTGGCGCAAGTGTTGGTTCGAGTCCGAGTTCAAGTAGTGTTTGGATCGCAAAAGCAGCTTGCACCAAACCTGCTTTCATGTCGTAACTGCCGGGGCCATGAAGGCATCCCTCGCGAGATTCGACCGGCATGGTTTCTAATGTCCCAAGTGGCCAAACCGTATCAACATGGCCAAGCACAAGTTGCTGTGGCGTGTGACGTTTTCTACTCGACGGTATCGCAAGCATTTGGCCGCCTGAGGTTTTGCCTCGCAGGAAACGGCAACGGTATCCGAGGGAGATCAGGAAGTCTGAGAACAGTTGAAACACCGGTGCTTGGGTTTCGGGGTTCTGTGAAGGGCTTTCAATAGTGACCGCACGTTTCAGCAGTGCCAGCATGTCAGTCTGCTTGGCGACAGAATGAGAAAGGATCTTCGCCGAGATCGTTTTGCTGATGTCTGTCATCCCTGTGGTCCTGTCCGGCTATATGAGTTTGCGTCAGTCGGTTCATCGAGGCATCGAGCTTACGATTCATTGGAGACTCATGAACACATTGAGACTCGCTGTGACCCGTGATCTAGCTCTGTTAAGTTCTCAGCGAGCATTGGGGCATAAGCAGATTGTACCATTCAAGGTCAGTTCGCCACCGGTGGGATCGTTTAGCTACATTGAGTGCTTCCAAGGACACTCGTCGTTGTCTCGCAGCGGTTTCACCAGCGTGGTTTTAGGACTTAATGGTCGATTTGTAGTGAACAATGTTTTGTGACAGGCAAGGGCAGCGGTGTGGTTCTTGGTGTTTTTTCAGTGCGTTTGCTATAGCGATGATATTGATTCATTTGGGGGCAATGTTCGTGAATGAAACAGAGCTAGCGGGTTGGAAGAAACAACTAGCGAGTGACAAGCGGCACGCACAGGTATCCTGTGAATTTTCGGAATTGGGGCTGTCTCTTATACACATCTCCG
>CAJXTM010000289.1 GCA_913061385.1 uncultured Rhodopirellula sp.
CGAGATCAGCCTCGGTCTCGTGGGCTCGGAGATGTGTATAAGAGACAGCCTCGAACAGCGTTTTGTCGAAACTGGAGACGATACAGGTTGGCGATTCCGTCAACTGGTCAAAGTCGATCGTCCATTGGATTTTCAACCTCGTTTAAGTCTTGTAGCATGGGATGAAGCTTTTTTTGACTTGAACTCCACCGACTGGGGACAACAGGACAGTTTTTCTCAAAACCGCGTCTTTATCGGTCTTGGGTGGAAATGCGCAGGAAAGAATCAGCCCAAGATTGAAGTGGGCTACCTTAACCAGTTCCTTCGCCGCCAGAGTGCAGATGACCAATCAAATCATGTTGCTTCGCTGAATTGGTTCTGGACTTTTTAAACGCGTGTGACACGAATCGGCTGGCAGGCAAAAGCCAAGCCCTACCGTCGGTTGTGAATCATGCTTGATTGTTACGCTCATCCTGAGTGCGGATTAAGTCACGCGTCGCTCGCGTGAATGAGAGCGCAACCGAACCCTGGCTGCCGACGAATAAATGCTGCCTTAGCAGGGACCACGTTGTTGTCGCGTGGCAAGCGATTCGAATCACCCCAGCAATCTCCTGTCGACAGACACATTGCCATTCTCGCACTTACACTTTCCCAGGCACGCTCCGACATGGGGGCAGCAGTCACAACCATCTCCATCATCCCAATGAAATCACCCTCATGCTCTGCTCTCGGGATTCCCCGCGAGAATTGCAAGGGACAGAAATCACAGGCACAGACCAAGCGTTCCGAGAGCTCGGCACGCTACAATGGGATCAATCAGAATTAATCATGAAGCCCATGATTCAACGCTTCATTGCACACGCGGTCATGTACTCACGATATCGGCTGGGATACAAGACTAACCGGATTTCATGATGCCGTGCATCCCGACCGCAGATGTGTCATTGCGACAGCACATTGACCTGCTGGAAAACCATATTGATGTGCTCGAGTTCCTGTTGACACGATGGGATATCAAAAATAAACGTACGATGGCCCATAGCAAGGTAGCTGGATATTTCGCTAATGATTTGTTCATACGAACCAACGAGATACGGGCAAAATGTCTTGTAGGTGTGGAAAGGTCGCATCCAATAGGGGCTATCCTCACCAGCTGGTCGTTCTTTCTGTTTTGACAACTGTTGATGCCAATGCGAGTCAGATGTCTTCATCGCCAAGTGGTGCGTCAGTTGACCTCGGCGATCTCTCGGAAATCGCTCCTCTGCAATCTCCCACGCTTCCTCGCTTGTCGCTCGTGCGATGACCCCCACACGAACCCCCGTCGATGCGGGCCCTTGATTTGTGACACCTGCATGATACTTGTTATCCGCGGTGGCCTCGGGATACTGGATTGCTGTTGCACCCGTCGCAACAGCGGCTGCCATACCCGCTGGGGACGACCCGGACATCATGTAATGTGGCTGCAATTCTGTTGGCAGCGGCGGATTCATCTTAAGGTTACGAACGGAGTAATATTTGCCGTCCTGCGTGATACCCCGGGAATTCACGCATAGCCCCTGAATAATTTTGGTGTACTCAACTAAGCGATCGTAACGTTCATCGTGTGGCGTGGGATCATCGAGAGCTAAATGGTCATTGCAGAATCCCCCAGCCAGCATGTTCAAGCAAATCCTGCGTTGATAAAGAAATGCAAGCGATGCTACTTTTTTCGCTATCGTGAATGGGTGCATATAAACTGGCTGGACTGCCACCAAAGGACTAATCTCTTTCGTGTTTGCCAGGATGGCCTGACTAACAGTCCACGGATCAACTATTCCGTTGTCAGCATAAACGAGAATTCCTCGACAACCTGCCTCTTCACTCCACCGTGCAACATCGACAACCTGACTGAGGTACGACGCAGAATCGGCGCCTTTTGACGTGCAACATGTCGAATAGATCTGAATCTGATCTTGCTCGGAAAAATCCAGCATCATACGACACACTTGTTGGGGGATATGTCGTAAAGGCAAAGCAGTGATTTTCGACGAGACATTCTGCAAATCAGCCTTGCGAGTGATTCATGACGAGATTGGCGGCAATAAAACGATGCACAGGTGTTAATCCCCAATCTAATTCGATCAGTCAGGTGAGTAAGGCGGAACACACGCCAAATACAACACAGACCGTGAAAGAAGATTTCCACAAGGATTCTGCGGGTCCTAACGATCAATCTCCAAATTCCTGCCGTGGAACATTCGTTTCCACAGAGACACCACACATCAGCCCGCGATTGCGACGCCCTGATTCATCACACACATCCACAAACCATTCAGACTCAGGAAAACAACATCGGAGTCGAGATTTTAAATTCATTCGGGGGAAACCGTGGCAGACTTCCAACGAACATATACCGGGGGACAGCACCTGAAATCACGGAGAAATTTGATTTCGGAAGTCAAACGCTTATCAACGGCGAGACACCTAGCATGATGGCGACACAATGATGCAATACAAATCGCAGTTTCATTCTCCGGGTACAATCCTGGATTGCTGATGAAACGCACATGGCAGTACGGTAGCCGATGGCAAATCCCCTGACTGCAAAGAACATGGCTATGCTAATCGCTGCTCTGCACAAGACGGTTGCCGGAACGACAAAGCAGATGGTCTAAAAAACTTCACTGATCAGCGACGTTGTGTTTTACCGTGATCTGTGAAGCACAAACATTGAGGTCGATATCGCGAGACGATCTTCAACGGACGCTGATTGGCTGAGGCAACAGAATCCGCTATCGCGAGTTGAGGTCCATGACCCCAAGTCGCTTGGTAACGGCACAGACTCAATCGCAGAGAGTGCAGTGGGCAATGGTGCATTCACTCAGACGCAACACAGTTCAAGTGCATCCTCGGTAATCTTCTCGAACGTACCACGCACGCAGATTACGATCCTTTCGTTCTGCCCCGTTGATGGAACGCTGACTGCACACCATGCCCATCAAGACTCCATGCCCATCAAGACTCCATGCCCATCAAGACTCCATGCCCATCAAGCAAAAACTGTCTTTTCCGAACAACGTAGAGAGCTTGAAAATCGCGGGTAACCACTCCTCGTTTGCTACTTGTGTGAGGACCTTGCTTGCAACATGTCTTGCAGGCGGCAGAAAACACCAGCATAAGATTCATTCACTGAGACCATCGTCGTCTCTACCCTATTTTCCCCAGCCCTTATTTTCTCGAGTCTCAGCAAGACATACTGAACGATCATGTGAACAAGCAACTACACCTAGCATTTCGATTCGCTCGCATAATGCAAAGGACGTGTGAATGAATTACTTTAACAGGAGATCAGATCATCCACCAACGCACCAAGCAGACATATGAAATCAGAATTCAATCGTCGTCGCTTCACAAAATGCGCCTCGCTAGCGGCTGGTAGCATTTTATTACCTCAAGCAGGTGCGTTCTCTCAGGATGCCGCCCCCCCAAAGTCGCCCACGCCATCTCAGCAAGATCCTCGACTCGTTCTACTTGGGCTCAACGCTCTGGCTCGCGCTCCCCAGATGAATTACTTTGCAGATGGGCATCGTGGTGCTGCGATGATTTCAGCGCACCTTCTGTGCGTTGACAATGCACTTGATGCTGAAACAGTTCAACGTATTCAAACACTGTTCGATCTGAACTGGGCATCCAGCAAACTTTGCCAATCATTCCCCGACGGTGACCGCGATCCCAAAGCAGTTGAGAAGGTTGGCTTGGCATTGGCCGATGGCGGCGGCGTGCTGCGGCAAGTTGGACACGACGCAATTTTCGCCATGCATGCCATCAAAGGTTTTCGTTTGATGCCTGAGACGGCAACGAAGGAGCGGGTGGAAGGTGTTTGCAATTTGATTCGTTCTTTTAAACCATGGCGTGACATTGAACCGGACGAGGATGTCCAACCGCCGCCATTTTCGGATCAAGTTGCGACATCACGCTTTATCCTGCGTGAGGCCAGCACAGCCATCGATCGGTTTGCCGGGTTCGGGCAAGGGTTTGCCGGGCACATGCTGACGTTCGGCCAGTCACTGGTCGAAATGGCATCGATGGGCGATATTGAATGGGCGGAAAGCTGCCGGACTGCCTTTCGAAAATATGTCACCGTCACCCGCAAGGGCCCGGAACCAGACGCACGTAAAATTGCCGATCATCACCCGAGCAAACTACGCCCCAGCCAAGTCTCCTATTGGAAACAGCGAGGTGACAAGACATTGGGAATTGGACACGTATTCAAATACCCCTACGGTTACTATGACCTGTTGAGACGGGCCAACGACGAGCAGTTGGCAGTCGAACTCGACGCCAAGTCATATCAGATTTTCTGATGGCCAACTGCGTTAAATGAGACGCTGATAGCAAGCACCATCAACCAGAGAAATATCTTCGATGAGCCATGATTTGCACCGCCCCATGGAACATGCTGGATAAGACATCACCGGCATTTGAGGCTATACTCCATTGGCCACGACGATTGATTTTTTCTCATTTTCTTTCCCTGATTTCACCTTGGTTTCATGCTCAAAAAGCATCTGCATCCAGCGATCCGCTTTCACGCTGTCCTATTCTCAGTAGTCGCCTCTATTTCGGCCGCCTACTCGGCGGACTTCGATCCCATTCGCTTTGAGCCGACGACGATCGCCGTCGACCTTATTCGTCCAATGGAGATGGACATCGCTCCTGATGGACAAATATTTCTGATTGAACTTGCGGGTGAAATCAAGCTGATCGACCCAGAAACGCGCGAGGTGTCTTCGGTTGGAAAGCTGGACGTCACCACGGAGCAGGAAAATGGCCTAATCGGATTGGCACTCGATCCCCATTTTGAAAAGAATCAGTGGATTTACCTGCAGTACTCACCGCCTGGCTTCAAGGGCCAGCATGTCAGTCGATTCAAGATCCGTAAAAACAAACTGGATATGGCAAGCGAAAAAGTTCTCTTCAAATATGAAGAGCAACGCTTGCAATGCTGCCATCATGCTGGGTCTCTTGAGTTTGGACCCAACGGGTGTCTTTTCATCGGCACGGGTGACAACACCAACCCGTTCAATGATTCACAGGGCTACGCACCGATTGACCAACGCAAAGATCGCGAACCCTGGGATGCGCAACGAACTTCTGGAAACACGCGTAACTATAACGGCAAGATCCTGCGAATTCGGCCAGAGCCGGACGGCACCTATTCCATTCCCGAGGGAAATCTCTTCCCGGCAGACGGCTCGATTGGGCACCCTGAGATCTATGTCATGGGGTGCCGAAACCCTTGGCGAATCAATGTCGACCAGAAAACGGGATACTTGTATTGGGGTGACGTGGGCCCTGATGCTGGAACCGATGGACCGCGGGGCCCGCGCGGCTATGACGAGGTCAATCAGGCCCGCGTCGCGGGCAACTTTGGATGGCCGTATTTCATCGGAGACAACTACGCCTATGGAATCGTCGATTTCGAAACGGGAAAGGTTGCCCCGCCGCTCGATCCGGCAACCCCGATGAATCGATCCGTCAACAATACTGGCGCAACCAACCTGCCGCCTGCCATGCCCGCCATGATCTATTACCCAGGCGTGCCGACGAATAAATTCCCCGCAGTTGCAAACGGCGGCCGCACTGCATGCGCGGGCCCAGTGTACTACTACCAAGAACACACATCTGCCAATCGACGATTCCCCAAGGAGTACGATCGAACTCTCTTTGCATTTGAATGGTCGCGAAGCATGATCTATGCGGTTCACCTTGACGCCGACTCAAATCTTGAAGAAGTCGAGCGATTCCTGCCCAATACTAAATTCTGTCTCTTATACACATCTCCGAGCCCACGAGACCGAGGCTGATCTC
>CAJXTM010000290.1 GCA_913061385.1 uncultured Rhodopirellula sp.
GTCCTGCCACGCGTCCGCGTGACCTATAACGCCACTGTACAAAAATCCGATCTCGAAGTCCTCGCCCTCGATGCACGGACTGGAAAGGTGCTTGCTGCCCCAGATCCGAAGTCCATTCCAACCAGTAATAATTCGATTGAGACAGTCGTTGTGCTGAATACCGCAGAATCCAAAGTGACGGCCAGTATTGGTCAGGTTCATTTGATCAACTTTGATTTTGCAGATGAGGGTGTCGAGGCCAAGAAAGAAGAGGACTCTGAACAGGCAACTGTTGAGTTAGAGGTTGAGCAGTGATCTCGAACTTGAGATCCCGCTGCTCAGTTGTTGCTTCGTGGTAAGCGGCAT
This sequence comes from uncultured Rhodopirellula sp., assembly GCA_913061385.1. Taxonomy (GTDB): domain Bacteria; phylum Planctomycetota; class Planctomycetia; order Pirellulales; family Pirellulaceae; genus Rubripirellula. The sequence goes on from CAJXTM010000290.1 coordinate 346, forward strand.
CAGGAACGGCAGGCAGAGCCAGTAGAGCGATTTGCTGATGTGTTCGCGCAGCTCGCCCGAAATTGAGCGATGTCGCTCATGTCTGACCATGGTTGGGTTGAATGCCGTATTTTCCAGTTCGATGTCGTTCAATCGGCTGATGCTGTCTTATTCGGGTACCAATGCTCATTTGGGTGCCCATGCTCATTTGGGTGCCCATGCTTTGCCAGCAAAGGAGAATCTAGGGGTGCGAATTGCTCCTTGCCATTTGCTTTTTTTAATTCTTGGACGGTTTGACCAAACGTGTCCCACAGGTTGCGATCCTGTCATCAGCCCCGGCAAGTAAGCCGCGGGGCAAAACAGGTAACCGTCATGGAGGAGCAATCTGATGTCAAAGTATTACGTTCAATGTGGACCAATTCGCGCAATCGTCGTATCAGCCAGCATGGAGCAAGCAAGCCTTGAGGCTCTCGATGAGTCGCTTCAGAATCATCTCTGGATTTACGACGATCCGGGGTTAAGTAATGGCGATTGTCACAACCATTTGATGCTCGAGGCCCTTGTGCATCTTGATCCGTCAATCCGGGTCAGCGAGCAGGGATTTGACCGATCTGATGCAAGCTTATTTGGAACCCCTGAGATCATTGATCGATGGCACCGATTAATGGCGGGGATGAATCGCCTATTTGTGGCAGCAGGTCTACCGCCGCGAACAATGCAGGCAGTCGCCGGTGTTCCTGAGACTATGCCTCGTGCAGCGTCTCGTATGCCTCGCTGAGATCGCTGCTGCTCTTTTAATCATGAGCAACAAAGGTGGAAGGTTGAGGGGGGGCCGTCGACTGTTCCCGTGATGAGAGGTGCGCGCCGCCCGCATGCTCAGGAGTTTCCGCTCAGGAGTTTCCGCTCAGGAGTTTCCGCTCACTGGTTGCCTGCAACTACACCGCGGTTGCTACTGCGGTTGGTGCTGCGGTCTGTGTTTCGATTTGCAATGCTGCTTCCCGTTGGTGTCGTGGCATTGAAGTGTTCCATTGCCTTCTGCAGGACGGTGTCCTCAAGATCCGAAGTCAATTCACCGGAATCATTTGGGCGTGCTGCAATGTAGCTTGGCTCTACCTCAATTGTTGGGATGACACCCTTGCGACTGATCGCTCGTCCGCTGGGTGAGTAAAACTTGGCGGTTGTTAGACACAGTCCAAATTTGGCGGTGTCCATTCGGAAGATTCCCTGAACGCTGCCTTTGCCGTAGCTGGTCTCGCCGATGATCGCACCTCGCTTGCTGTCAGCGATGGCTCCCGCAAAAATTTCGCTTGCACTGGCGCTGTCGTGGTCGATCAGGACGACCAGAGGCACACTCCATGTATTGGTGGCGTGGGCCATGTACTCGAAGTTCTCGCGGGTATTGCGTCCCCGCGTCGTCACGATTTTTCCTGAGTGCAGAAAACGGTCCGCGATTTCAACTGCTGCTGACAGTAAGCCACCAGGGTTGCCACGTAAGTCGATGATCAGCGATTTCATCCCTTGTTTGTGAAGGTCCCGGAGAGCACGCTCTACGTCGCGGGTCGTGGTTTTCTGGAAGTTAGTGAGCCTCAAGTAGCCTACACGTTTATCAATATTGACGAATCGCACATTCTCGACACACGGAACTTCAACGCGTCTTCGCTGAACTGACATTTCGCGTGGCTGATCGTTTTTGCCGATCACTGTCAAAGACACGTAGGTGTTTTCTGGTCCACGGAGCAGGTCGGCAACGACATCGGGTGCCACGTCATCCGTGTGTGCTTTCTCAACACGCACGATTCGCTCTCCCGCGAGGATACCGGATTCTTCAGCAGGCCCTTTCGGAATAACAGACAGGATTTGCAAGCAATCACCATCCGTTTTCAATTCGATTCCCAGTCCCACAAAATTGCCCTCGATGTTCGAGAACATCTCATCGAGTTGGTTCGGTGATAGAAGGCGAGTGTAGGGATCAAGCGTTGAAACGGTCCCACCCAAAAACTCGAGTACCGTTGCAGTTCCCGAAAGGCCCAGTTCTCGTCCCGCGACCTGTGCTACAAATGCGACGGTGCCGCGGAGGTCGAAACGGGTCGCGGTGCTGCGACTTCGAGTTTTGCGGTGGATCGACTGCCTGAAAGCTTCAATGCGGTCAGCGGGAACATTCGCCAGCATGCGTCCAGTAAATTTCTCCTCGGTCAGGGCAACTTCCAGTGCCGCTGTTCCATGGACCATGACCCGTTGCCAGTCGATATTATCGACATAGTGTGTATTGAGATTTGCCAGCACTTCGGAGTACAGGTCAAGAGCTTGGCTGGTGCTGAGTTCACGAAGGGAAGCGAGGTAGCTTTCGTCCTGATAGCGTCGGTTCACATCGTAATGCAACCGACTGATGATAAGTCGCTGATACAGCGTTGCGTTTTTCGGAAAGTCTCGTGATACGGTTTCGTAATGGCGTACGGCCTCGCTCCACAGCCGTTCCTTCTCCATTTCGAGGCCCTTGGTGAGCGCCTCCGACTGTTCGTCAACTTGAAGATCGGGTATCTCGGCGGGGACTGCCTTGGTTGCCACTTGTGCATAGCTAGCGGCAGTAAGACATGAACAGACTAAGCCAGCGGCCAGTCGTGCCAAGATCGAGCGAGTATTGACTCTTGCGAGTAGACCCATGCGTACGTATCCGATGAGCATCTTGGGGGAGGGGAGGTCAACGGATGCCCTTTGTCGGATATCCATCTCACGGCTTTGCAGCGATGCTCACAACGCTCGGCCATGGGAATATAGGTCACAAAATGTGCCTGGTCAAAAACCAATCTGACGGCCAATCCGGATAGATACCGTGATCTGCATAGAACGAACCTGATCCATGCAGTGAAAACGATTTTTCCGGTGATGCGTCCAAAAAAAATGGTCGCATCTTGGGAAAACAAGGAGGTGGGTTTCACGTCTTGTTTCACAAGTGGCCGATGCGCTTCCCGGCGCGTGAAGCGGCAGATTTCATGCCGCGGCGTCAGCTAAAGAATAGGCAGTGTCCACTTCGCAGACAACGAGCGAGGCCTGAGAATCTTTGTTTTTTGGAAGATGCGTTGACAGCGATCCGCCTTCCTTTCTAACGTCCACCGCAATGGAACGTGGCATCGAATCAGTACGTCCGCAGGGAATCTCAAAACCCAATCCAAACCCGACAAAACATAATCGATCGCTGTATGAATAGGGAACCGAAAGGTCCAGTTTTGAGGATGAAAGCGAATTCCCGAAAGGGAAAGATTTGTCATGCGCGGCCGGGTCTGATCGAGATTCAACCAAGTTGGTGTGTCGTTAACAGTCGACCGTTTTCAAGCTGCTTTGATGGGTTACAACGCTGTTGCCTAGGTCGCCACTACCGATGGTTTAGTCTTGTAAATCAGCAAACAGCGGCGGAACACGCACGACGCGTCGGAAAGCTGTTCGCCGTACCGATGCGGGTTTCGCTATTGATGTTGGTGTTAACGCTGGTTTCATTGGCCAGTGGTTGTACAACGAGTCGTTACCTTTCGATGCGGGATGTGCGTGAAAATGCGTTAGCGACCAGTCTTGGTCTGGGCGCCAAAGAAGGGCCCGGTATCAGCGAACGCACACTGCACACACTACGCCGGTTTGCATTGGAGGATCGCTTTCACGCTGATCCGGGGCAGTGTTTTGCACATATTCGTAAACGAGTCAATGAACATCCTGATTCAGACCTGATCTATGCGCTCAGTGAACTTTCGTATGTCGAAGGCAAAAAAGCCGAGCAGGAGGGACGCCTTGGTGACGCTCTGAACCACTATGGGATTTCACTCACCAACAGTTACGACTACCTGTTTAGTGATGATTTAGAGGATACGCGTAACGCATATGATCCTCAATTCCGAGCGGTGTGTGATTTGTACAACGAATCGCTCGAAGACACGTTGCGCCTACTCTGCACTGATAACAAAATCGAGCCTGGAAAGACGTATAGCATCCAGACTCCGGATCGTCAGTTCGTTGTACGTGCGGAAATGCGAGGGCAGTGGGGCGCGGACGAGTTTGACCATTACGAGTTTGTTAGCGACTACGAAATAGAAACATTGCGCAATCGGCACACAACATTTGGTTTGGGTGTTCCGTTGATCGCAGTCCGAAAGCCACCAGTCGATGCTGATGATCACGAAAAGTATTACGCAGAGGGCCTGAGTTATGCCGTAACGGCATTGATGCGGTGCGTCGAGCCAACTGATGGGTCGCGAACCGGTGAGGCCAGTCACTGCGTACTGGAGTTTTTTGATCCGCTGACAGCAAACCAGATTCACCTAGGTGAAAAATGGGTGCCGTTGGAAACAGATCTGACTGCTCCCCTCGCTTTTTTCCTTGATAGTCCAGAGTTTAGGCAGCGGAACAAGGCGACCGAAGGATTGCTGAACCCAAACGATCTGCAGAAAAAACGTGGGCTCTACATGCTGGAACCTTACGATCCGAATCGGATTCCGGTTCTGATGGTTCATGGACTCTGGTCAAGTCCTATGACTTGGATGGATATGTTCAATGACCTGAGGAGTTTCCCCGAGATCCGGGAACGCTATCAGTTCTGGTTCTATCTCTATCCTTCTGGCCAGCCTTTCTGGAACAGCGCTACTGAATTACGACGGGATCTGGAGGATTTGCGGACCGCGTTCGATCCCACCCAACAAGATCAAATGATGGACCAAATGGTACTCGTTGGGCACAGCATGGGTGGACTCGTCAGCCGAATGCAAACCATCGAAAGTGGGGATGATTTCTGGCGGAGTGTCAGTTACGAGGAGGCAGGAACGGCCAAGGAAGCGCTCAAGAAAATCAACGGACCTGAAGCAGAACGTAACAAACTTGTCAGCACCTTGTTCTTCAAACCAAATGATTCTATCCGCCGAGTGGTGACTATCGGTACGCCCCACCGGGGAAGCGATTTTGTAAATGATTACACTCGCTGGTTGGCACGCAAATTTATCAAATTGCCGACCATGGCTGTCATGTCCGGAAATCGACTGGTTTCAGAAAATCGAAGCCTTTTTAAAGATACGGATATGCTCACTGTGTCCAACGCAATCGACTCGCTGGCTCCCGATTCACCGATTTTTCCCGTCATGATGCGGGCTAAGTCATCGCCAACGGTCAAGTATCACAACATTGTTGGGATCACCGAAAGCTCGTTTACCTCGGGCAATGGCGACGGTGTCGTTGATTTCGAAAGTGCCACCATGGAGGATGTCGAAAGCGAATTGATTGTCGATGCACCTCATACCACCATCCACATGATCAGCAAGACGATTTTCGAAGTTCGGCGTATCCTGCTGGAACACCTGCATGACGTAGATTCCGGCGACCGGCTGGCTCGGGGGGAGCAAAATTTGGTGCGCCCGGTCGCGGTACAACTGCAGGATCAACAACAAGATGCTAACTCGCGGGTACCCGTTGCTGTCTCTTATACACATCTCCGAGCCCACGAGACCGAGGCTGATCTCG
>CAJXTM010000291.1 GCA_913061385.1 uncultured Rhodopirellula sp.
ACGAGATCAGCCTCGGTCTCGTGGGCTCGGAGATGTGTATAAGAGACAGCCGGAGAAGGTTGCATAGGTGAAAGGAGATCCAAGTCGATTTGCCAACAGTCGAGTGATCACCCCAATTTCGCCCATGCAGATTCCAATGGTGGGGACTTTGGCATTTCGAACAAGCTTGATCATCCGAAGATTGTCAGAAAACGAATTTGCCATCGTTGCAATTTTGACGATATCGGCGTCTTCATCAGCCATCGCCGCGTGCAACTCCTCGAGATTATCCGGTGTTTCCGACATATCGTGGAAGCTGATGATTCGCTTGGTGTTGCCATAGCGAGGTATTTGCGAAGCTATATCGGCCTCAATGTCGACGTATTCCACGCCTGCTGCTATCGCGCTGCGGAGCAGCATCAAACGCTCCTGTTCGGTTTTCATCCAGCGTCCGCCGTCATCCCGTCGGCGAGCGGTTAGAACCACGGGGCAGGGTCGATTTTCAATTAGTCTGGAAAGACTGATGGCGCGGCCGATGTAATCAAGCCGCAATTCAACCAATTCCGCTCCCTGCTCAGCGAGGAAATTGTGTTCGGCAATCATCCGTTTATGGCGGCCTCTACCGAGTGTTACGCAAATCATGGACTGTTGAAAACTACTATGGAGAGGGAAAAAGAATGAAAAGTGTGGTTTGCAAGGTTGAAGCCAATAATCGTTACCCCGCCGGTGGACTCCGCAGTCAAGAGCCTATAATAGACCGGCAGCCAACTGGGAGTGGGGGGCATTTCCAAGTAATCGGTTTTGAGGCCCTTCGATTCCCACGACACTTTGGCGTCCCCCCCTCTTTTAGGATGATTGAGTTGGAAACATCTCTCCAAGAGTTCCGAATGTTCGTTACAACCCTCAAAAACTGGCAGCGTTCAGGTTATCAATGCTTGGGAGTCGTGCTGCTGTTCCTCGGTTCTTTCATGATCCAGCCGTCGGATTGTGCAGGCGAAACGTTGTCTCCGGCGGCGGAGATCGCTGGTAAGCCGAGCACGCTCAATTGGCCAACCGCTCGGGGGGATGCCCAGTCAACGGGGCATGCCGACCAAACGCTGCCTGAAAAGCTGCAGGTGTTATGGGAATACAAAGCGGACGAGGCGATTGAGACGACCCCCGTGGTCGTTGGTAAACGCGTTTTTGTCTCTGACGTGATGGGGAAGGTTTACGCCATTGATCGTGGCACAGGCAAGGAAATCTGGAAAGTCGATTTCGATACCGGTTTTCTTGCGTCACCAGCCGTCAAATCTGCAAACTTGCTCATCGGCGATATCGATGGCAATCTTTACAACTTGGACGTGGTTACCGGAAAAGAGCTTTGGCGAAAGTCGACTGACGGGGAAATTCAAGGTTCGGTCGCGTTTCATGGCGAGAATGTTTTGGCGGCGAGCGGGGATGGCAAATTGCATTGTTTCCGCTTGAAAGACGGAGCTAAAGTATGGATGTATGAAGCAAATGACCAGATTCGTTGCAGCCCTACTGTCGCCGGCGATCGTACTTTTTTGGGGGGCTGCGATGGCCAACTCCATGTTGTTGACCTTAAGACCGGCAAGGCCATAGGGAAAACGTTTGAGTTGGGAGGGCCAACAGGTTCTACGCCTTGCGTTCTAGGTAATAAGGCCTTTCTCCCCATCATGGATGGTGTTGTACTGGCTTTCGATTGGAAAGCTCACCAAGAACTTTGGCAGTACATGGATGAGGAGCGTCCCCAAGAATATCGGAATAGTGCGGCAGTCACCCCGGAATTGATCGTTTTGAGTAGCCAATACAAGCAAGTGGACGCCATTTCCACCACCACGGGAAAGTTGAAGTGGAGGCACACGCTTCGCCGTCGTGCCGATGCCTCGCCTGTGATTGCTGGAAAAGATGTTTGGATTGCTGCCACTGACGGAAGACTGATCCGGCTTGATCTTGCGAATGGAACTGATGAGAAGTGGAGTTATGAAATCCGTGGTTCTTTCCTTGCCGGCCCGGCCATTGCCGGGCAAGAGCTGTTCATTGCCGATGATGACGGTGTCGTTCGCTGTTTCGGGGCCGAAAAAGGCGAAAATAACACTGACGCTGCACTGACTTCTACACCCAATATCACGGTATCATCTCAGGGGCTGTAGTGGCCCAACGGGATACATTTAAACTGATTCTGGCTCCTACCTGACATTTCCCTTTCTCGCAATCGGCTTCCCTTCATGGCTTCCGCTTCAAGCGACAAGAATAAAACCGAAGTCGGCAGTTACTTCATCTCGAACTATCCACCGTTCAGTCAGTGGAACCGTGATGAGTTGCCCGCCGTTCATGAAGCATTAGAGTGCTCTCCCCGAGAGCAAACTCCACTCGGCCTCTATTTGCATATTCCGTTTTGTCGGAAGCGATGTAAATTTTGCTATTTCAAAGTGTTCACTGACGTCAAAGCTGCTGAGGTGCAGCGGTACGTAGATGCACTTTGCAACGAAATTTCTCTTGTCAGTCAATTGCCGGTGATGGGCGAGCGGCCATTTCGTTTTGTCTATTTTGGCGGTGGAACACCCAGCTTTCTGTCACCCAAACAATTGACCAAACTTGCCGATCGACTGCGGGAACACATCACTTGGGACGGTGCTGAAGAGGTGACCTTTGAATGCGAACCAGGGACTCTCAGCGAGACCAAAGTGAAAACGTTGAGAGATGTCCTTGGAGTGACGCGATTGAGTCTGGGTATCGAGAATTTTTCTGACAAATTATTGGAAGAGAATGGCCGAGCTCACCTTTCCAAACAGGTTTTCAACTCATGGGAATGGATCACAGCGGCTGATTTTCCAAACGTCAACATTGATCTGATTTCGGGTATGGTTGGCGAGACATGGGACAACTGGAAAATGAACGTTGAAAAAACGCTTGAGTTGTCGCCAGAGAGCGTCACGATCTATCAAATGGAATTACCCTTCAATACCGTTTACAGCAAAGATATTCTCGGGAATCAGGTTGAAAGTCCGGTTGCAGACTGGGAAACCAAGCGGGCATGGGTAGAGTATGCGTTCGCCGAATTTCAGAAATCTGGTTACAGCGTCAGCAGCGCTTATACGGTCGTCAAAGATCCCACGAAGGTGAACTTCAGCTATCGCGATAATCTCTGGAAGGGAGCTGATTTATTGGCAACTGGGATTGCCAGTTTTGGCCATGCCAATGGCGTCCATTACCAGAATCTTGCGGATCTGAACAAATATCTCACAAGCATCGAATCCGGTAATCTCCCTCTTGGACGGGGTTTTGTGCCAAGCGAGCATCAGCAATTAGTCCGAGAAATGATCTTGCTGCTCAAGCGTGGTTACCTTGATGCCGGTTACTTCCGAGACAAGTTCGGAGTGGAAATACTGGAAGAGTTCTCTGCACAATGGCAGGACTATGTAACTGACGGCTACGTTAAGCTGGACGGTGACTCCATCGAATTGACCAACGCTGGATTACTGCGGGTGGATGCGCTTTTGCCGCAGTTTTTCGAAGTTGAGTTTCAGGGAGTACGTTACACGTGAGTGACGATAATGCTGCTGACTCTCCTGCCAATATTGCGTCGGAAAACTCTTTTTCATTCGCCATGGGAGAGTTCACCGCTGAGTTTCCTCGAGATCGCTTCTATGCGACCAATCACATGTGGGCGACTGAGCTTACCACTGGCGTTTGGCGATTCGGTTTGACTGCTTATGCGGTTCGACTGCTGCAGGATGTCTACTTTCTCGAATGGGAAGTTGAGCCCCGTGTTGCGATTGCATTGCGGGCACAGATTGGGTCGATCGAGAGTAAGAAAGCTGAAAGCGATCTTTATTCACCTGTTGCTGGTTCACTAGCCAAAATCAACGAGCTGACCATTGATGACCCTTCTTTGATCAATGCAGATACTTACGGTGACGGTTGGTTGATAGAAATTGAGACCACAGACATCACCAGATTGTTGGATCCGGACGCGTATGCACAGCACCTAATCGACGCGTGGGAGGTCGCTCAGCGAACAATCAAGGGTCAAGCGAATCACTAATGCGTGATTCCCCATTTTCAGTCCATGCCGGCAATTCTGGCCAGCATGTTTGCAGATCTTTGGAAGACCTGTCGGTCCTGTGATTTACCGCGGTTGCTTCACGTCTGGGGTGCGTTGTTCATCGACCCATTGATCGATTCGTTTTTCGAGCATGGGAAGTGGAATGGACCCGGCTTCCAGAACTCGATCGTGAAATGAACGAATATCGAAACTGTCTCCGAGTGCCTGTTCAGCTTTCTGGCGGATCCGACGGATAGCGAGTTCACCCGTTTTGTATGCTAGTGCTTGGCCCGGCCATCCGATGTAGCGATCCACCTCAGCCACAATGTTGTGGGGACTTAATGCGGTATTTGCGGTCATGTAGTCGATTGCTTGTTGTCGAGACCAACCCATCCAATGAAGTCCCGTATCAACAACAAGGCGGCTTGCACGCCATGCCTCCATGCTCAATCGTCCAAAGTCCTGATACGGGTCTGTGTAAAACCCAATGTCTTTCCCCAGTCGTTCGCTGTATAAAGCCCAGCCTTCGATGAAGGCAGTAAAGTTGCTCTCGCGGCTAATGGGATGCAGGTCTTCGAGCTCTGCTTGAATAGCCAGTTGCAAATGATGGCCAGGGACAGCCTCATGAAGCGACAATGCTTCCAGTTGATACAGCGGACGAGACGAGAGGTTGTAAGTGTTCAGGTAGTAGAAACCACCACGCGAACCATCTGTCGCGGGAGGCCAATAATAGGCTGCGGTCGTTTGAGGTGCTACGTAGTCAGGAATCTCCCTTAGCCCGTATGGGATTCTGGGGAGGTGTCCGAATAGTTCAGGTAATCGCCCATCCGCACGTTTTAGGATCAATGCAGCAGTCTGCATTAATTCTTCGGCAGATTTTGCGTAGTATTTAGGGTCAGTCCGAAGGTGCTCAAGGAATTCATCAAGCGTTCCTTCAAAGTCGACTTGTTGTTTGATCAGTTTCATCTCAGCACGGATTCTCGCGTTTTCCCGTACTCCGGTCTGGTGCAATTCTTCCGGTGAGATTTTGATTGTTGTGAACCGTTCGATGCGGTCGAGATAGAATTCTCGCCCATTCGGCATGGCTGCTGCTCCCACTGGGCCACGGCATGCAGGGAGATATTCAGTTGTCAGGAAATTTGCAAATTGCTGATAGGCTGGTATCACGCTCGTCCGGATTGCATCCTTGATTTCTTTTTGGATCCGGTCCCAACTTTCGGGCTTGAGGCTATTGCTGGATTCCACTGCGATGTTGGTTAGTAATAGCGATTCAGCGGGATCTTTCACGATGTGTGACTCAACTTGTGAAAGCGAATCTCGCATGATGATTGCGGGTTGAACCAATCCCACTTCGATCCCGCCGCGCAGCAGGTCAATTTGCTGATTGGTAAAGCGGCCAAAATCTTTCAGGCGTGCAACGTAGTTGACAAAGTCCTGCTCGGATTTGGGGGCCATGACGCGGGGTAATTCTGGAAAACTGATGTGAAAACCGCCACGATTATTGATTGGCATCAAATGGGTGTTGAAGCGAAAGTCAGCGAGTTGCCCCTTAAGCCGTTGCCGCAGCAATTCATGGTCGATCCGCTTTCCCTCATTAAGATCATCAACTGAGATTTCATTCAGTTTCTCGAGGAATTCGCTGCGCTGATCTGCACGTTTTTGGATTGCACGAAGGCTATCGTCAGCAAGGCGATTCTGGCCCCGTGGATCACCTACATTGGTTGCCAGTAACGGAGACGATTCCAATTCAAAATCCCCTGTCTCTTATACACATCTGACGCTGCCGACGA
>CAJXTM010000292.1 GCA_913061385.1 uncultured Rhodopirellula sp.
AGATCAGCCTCGGTCTCGTGGGCTCGGAGATGTGTATAAGAGACAGATGGAATACTCGGTACCAACGCTCTCTTGGCCACGCTAACTCGCGAACCCCTCCTGCTCGGGGTCGGCGGAACGCTTCAGCAACCAGACGTTAGCATCAAGGGCAGAAAGGGCTTAATGCAATCAGTAGGTAGCCTGCTTGAGTCCGCCGCAAAGGATGCCGATGAATTGGGAGCCGAAGATGTTGGAAGCGTACTTTCAGAACTGTTTGGTGAGGTACTGAACATTGCGAAGGAGCGTTCTGAAAAGACAATGGATTCTGACTTCAACAGCGTTCCACGCACTGAACCCCCGTCTTCCGACACTGGTGGCACTCCATTCCTTACGCCTCTAAGGCGAAAAACCCCGTAACGCAGGAACTTTCCGAGACGCGGTCAGGCAAACGAAATCAGTGGTGTGCAACAACCGTCACCACACCGCACATCGGTGCCGTGACCTTCTGCCCCTGCGAACCACTCTGGCTCGTCTGCCCGGTTGCATGGCACATTACTGAACCGAGCAACATACCTATCGGATCTGGTTATCGAAACAATTGCCGAGGGTCAGTTGCGTACTGCAGAGCAATCTCCTCAGTGATTCTGCCATCCCGCATGAGCTCCGCAAGCGAATCGTCTAAACTTAACATTCCATCTTTTCGTCCGGCTAAGATTGCCGTTTCGAGAGTGTCAGTTCTTCCGTTTTTCAATCCTGCCGCAACAGCATTACTCCGCAGAACTACCTCCAAAGCAAGTTCTCTGCGGTCGCCGGGTACCGAACTGGGTACCAAGTGCTGACACACAATGGCTCTCAGACTTGCTGCCAACATTGTCTGTGTCTCATTTTGCTTTGAAGGTGGAAACAGGTCCCACAGCCTCGTGATGGCTCCCTTTGCGTCTCGAGAGTGAAGGGTAGACATGACGAGGTGTCCTGTTTCTGCAGCACTCATAGCAATCTGAGCGGTCTCCGCGTCCCGAATCTCACCGACCAGAATGATATCTGGGTCTTGCCGCAGCGCAAAACGCAGCCCGCTGGCAAAACTCTTCACATCCCGACCCACTTCTCGCTGCGTGATTAATGATTTCCCAATCGCCGGGAATTGAAACTCAACGGGATCCTCGATCGTCACCACCCTCTTACCACCTTGCTTTGCAAGCTTATCCAAAATCATCGCCATTGACGTCGTTTTTCCCGAGCCTGTCACACCCGAAAAAATGATCAACCCATTCCGAAACGAAGCAAGTCGGTCTGCCAGTCTAACCGGGAAGTTACACTCCAGTAGGTCTGGGATTTCGCTTGGAATCACGCGTATGCACGCACCAACAGCATCACCACTGTAAAACAGGTTGCCTCGAAACCGTCGGCTTCCGAGACTCTGCCGCTCAATTCCAGAAACTTCTTGATTGGCATGAAGCACGAACGCAAAGTCTAAATTTCGCTCTTTAGCAAATGTCTCATACTGCTCGGGAGAACATATCGTTCTCAAGCAAGTGTCGATGTCAGCGCTCGTGAGTAGCCGTTCCGAGATGGGTACCAGTTCCCCATGTTCACGCCTGATGGGAGGATACCCTGCCACGAGATGAACATCCGAAGCAATTAATTCAGCGGCCTGCATTAACCAATCAGCCAAATTCTCCACACTCGTCTCCGTCCTAACACTTCCGTAAACAACCGGGGTCTTAACGACATTGAATAAAGTCGTCGCACGCCACTCACACTTCCGACGGGGAACAGCACGTTTTGCACAACGCCTCAACTGCTAATACAACCCATCGCTCGCGATTAAGTTCCGCTGTTGACGGCTTGGCATTCTTACTTCACACCAAGTTCGGAATTTGAATTCGCATCAGCGGGTGCTTCTGTTTTGCTTTTTTTCAACAATTCCACACTCGCTTCAAATTCGCTGAGCTGTTTCGTCGCTTCATCTACTGCAGGCTTCGCCCAGTCAATTTCCCCAAAGATATCAACGATACCCTTGAGTTCTTTCCGCACCCGCGATGGATCGTCAGTCTCCATAACTTGACGAATTCGATTCAAGAGTTTTTCAGCACGCGTATCAATCACGTTCAATGGAGCGCGTTCGAGCAAGCGTTGCTGCTCATGTTTCGCAAGAGTGATCAACTCACTTAATTCATCCTGAGTGCCCTCCGCTCCGGAATCATACACGTTCAGCCATTCCTCGATTCGCCCTGCCGCTTGCGTCGGATTCAACTCTCGATCCTGCATGACTTTGAGGAAACTTTCCTCATCCGGAGTGAGGTCCGTGATGCCGAGTTTACTTTGTGCATTCATCCGCTTGAGAATACCTCGCAATCTCACGCTGAACTGCAAATCCTCGACTTCGGTAAGTCGTGCATCCTCTGGATACAACTGCAAGAACGCTTGGATTGCGGCAGTATCCCCAGAAATTGCTCGCAGATAAAGATCATCAGGTGAGGGGACTCGCATCGCCCAGAAAAACAAAGCGAGTCCGAAGATGAGAGTTGCCCCCATCGCGATAATTTTGGCCAGCCTGATCCAAGTTCGATCCGACTCGGTCTCACGTTCTGCGAATACGCCGGAATTTGAATGGGAATCAGTAACGGTCTGAAAGTGTGTATTGGATATGAGCTCTTCTTGAACTTGTTCTTGACCCTCAATCAAACGCGTCGGCCCGACATTTCCGACCGACATTACTGTAGGTTCCTCGGGGCTCATGATGATCAAGTCATCAGAGGGTGATGCCAGGCTTCCATCATCGGAAGTAGCATCGTTTCCGACTACCAGTGCCGTACGATCCCCAAAACCTGTGTCGTTACTAACGTCAGTAGCACTGGGTTTAACTTCTTGTTTTTCGTTCGCACTCGTGCCAGGAGTTTCCTCCGTTGGACAGGTCTCCGATGAAACGGTTTGAATCCGCTCCAACCCTGCCTTCATCGCCTTCAGGCGATTCATGACCGCTAATGCGGTTGGCGGTCGTTCCTGAGGATCTTTTTCTAACAGTTCGTGAATCAGTTCAACCAATTCCGTCGGTACGTCAGGTTGGATCAAGTCAATGGGAACCGGACGGTCTCGTTGCAATGCATTGATTACTTGGGTGACGTTCTTGCCCGTGAAGGGGGCCCGACCGGCCAGCATCGCATACATCACGCTTCCTAACGCATACAGATCCGTCCGCTGCGTAATCCCTTCGCTTGTGGCCTGTTCAGGGGCCATGTAATCAGCAGTCCCAAGCAACGAACCAGCAACCGTGTTGGAGTCCCCAAAGATCTTTGCGATTCCAAAGTCAACAAGTTTTACCTGCCAATTTTCATCCACGACCAAGTTTGCAGGCTTTAGGTCGCGGTGAATCACACCAATATCGTGTGCGTGCTTCAATGCACCACAGATTTGGATAGCGACCTCGATTGTCCTCTGCCAGTCAAGCCGTTTTTCGCGTTTGATCACCTTCTGAAGTGAGTCTCCACGAACCAGTTCCATTGAGTAGAACAGGTGTCCCTGTTCTTCCCCAAAGCCGTATATCCGCACGATTCCATGATGGGACAGGCACTGCAGGCTCTTAATTTCTGCATCAAAACGGCGTCGAAACTTGGATTCATCGGCGACGCTATCTGAGATCAGTTTTACGGCTACGGCTTGCTTTGTCTTCTCATGGACCGCCGCAAAAACGGTCCCCATCCCCCCGCGACCAAGCGGTTTGCCAATTCGGTAGGGACCTAGAAACTCGAAGGGAGGTGCACTCATGAATGATGACGCCAGTGAGAGAGAAGCTATCGCGTTTTATTCTAAACCGTTGGACGAACACCGTCAGCGCGGATTCAAACGCCATAGGATCTGTCAGATCGAGATTCCACATGGCCCGCGAAATCCCTATCATTTCTACGATGAACGACACCCATTCTAACGATTCAATCCATTCCCGCGTTACGTGGCCAGCCCTTTCCAGCATTGCCCTGCTATGGCTCGCCCAACCACCAATGCAATTATGGTGGCTCGGCTTTGTCGCGTTGGTACCGCTTCTGTACCTGATATCGTTGAAGCGCCGGCTTACAAAGCGTGATTATCTAAAAGTTTGGATTGTGCTATCCGTCTACTGGCTCGTCTCACTTCAGGGCCTGCGTCATGCACACCCGTTAATGCACGGTCCCTGGCTTGCACTAGGTGGTTATCTCGCAGTCTACCAAACGCTGTTCGTGGTATTCTCACGATACTTGATTCATCGGGGGATTTGTGCTTTGGTTGTTATTCCTCTCGTTTGGGTGGCTCAGGAATACATTCGCAATTATCTGTTGACTGGCATTTCAGTGCTGATGCTAGGTCACGTATTGGTCAAAGTACCGGTTCTGGTGCAGATTGCCGATCTTTTTGGAAGCTACGGTGTCAGCGCTTTCCTCGCACTCGTCAATCTTTTTGTTTGGCAGTTAATCCAACTGTGCCGCCGCCAGATCGAACGCAAAGAATTCGCTTGGGTTTTTGCCATCACGCTGACAACCAGCGTCGCAGTGGTGGCTTATGGCACCTATCGAATCAATCAGCAAACAGGCGACTCCCTGGCCAGATTTGCACTGATACAAAGAAGCGAGAAAGTTGAATACGTTCTTGATCCGGAGCGTCAAATCGAAATGTTCCAAAATTATGCCGCGTCGTCTGTGGAGGCGGCTCGTCAGACCCCCCAGATCGTTGATGCATATATCTGGCCCGAGTCGATGTATAGTGCGACCAACCCGCTTGTCTTTCTTGGTCCTGATGCCATCGTCCCGAAAGTCTACGATGTTACCCAAACAGAGTTTGAGACTGCAGCCCGCAACCAACAGTTGGCTTTCACGGAAAGATCCAGTTTCCTGCAGTCTGCGCTCCGCAGGGAACAACCTGACGCAATCCAAGCACCCGAACTGATTGTCGGCTGTGGGGTCATCGAATACGGAAAACAGCTCGACGTTTACAGCGCTGTCGTCAATATTGATGGCAACCATCAGGTCGAAACATGGTATGGCAAGACACACTTGGTAATGTTTGGAGAGTACATTCCCATCCTACCATCGATCCCAGGCTTGAGTTCAATGGTGCCAGCCGGGATGGGGTTGCAATCCGGCGATGGCGGAAAGCTCATGCAAGTCGGCAAAACCTTGGTCGCTCCCAACGTGTGCATCGAGACAGCGGTTGAGCGTGTGGCTGTCAACCAAATGCACGAGTTCCACGCACAGGGACAGATGCCCGATGTGATTGTGACTGTTACCAACGACGGTTGGTTCGACAACACCAGTGTGATCGCACATCATCTGCGTTGTGCGCAAATGGTGGCCATTGCGTGCCGGCGGCCAATTTTATCGGCGGCAAATAATGGACCAACTGCTTGGATTGACAGTCGAGGACAAATCGTTGAACGTTTAGAGACCGGTCAGACCGGATTCCTAATAGCCCAGCCAACCAAAGATGAGCGACTGAGTTTGGTTGTGCGAATCGGTGACTGGCCTGCTGCCGTCACTGTAATTCTCTGCGTTGCTCTCGGCATTTGCACTCGAAAGCGAGATGCAGATACACGGGTGAAAGCCTTTGCAACAACCGAACCAACAAGCAGCCACACCAAAGAACCTGCTTGACACATGTCTGATGCTTGCCAAAGAGACGCAGTTCAACACGGTTGCAAAACCAACACTCAGTAAGCATTATTCGCTGGCTGCTTTTGGGGCCGCTGCGGTGCTGTAGAGAGGCATGTGCCGGTAATACACTTCCAGGCAATAAAGCGACAAACACGTAGTGTAGAGTCTGTCTCTTATACACATCTGACGCTGCCGACGACTCCTTACGTGTAG
>CAJXTM010000293.1 GCA_913061385.1 uncultured Rhodopirellula sp.
CTACACGTAAGGAGTCGTCGGCAGCGTCAGATGTGTATAAGAGACAGCACGATATCTGGAACGGCGGTTTGCATGCGATAGGCAAGTTCATAACTTTCCATTCTGGACGCAAGAACATCATGCTGTTTGTGGCGTTCAAGATGAGCGTCATTAAGTTTCGCTAATTCATCCAACGCCTTGCGCTGGTGCTCACGAGTCCGGAAAGATGGGGGTTGCAGATCAAGAATGGGAGCACCTTTGCTTCTCAGCCTCGTCCCCTGATAATACGCTGGCAAAAAGCCATTTGACCAATTGGTAGAACCAGCCTGAGGAAGCGCCAACTCAGTCATCACGACGAATCCGGGCAGATTCTGGTTTTCACTACCTAGTCCATAGCCAACCCACGAACCCACAGACGGATCCTGACCTAGACGACTGCCGGTATTCATATGGAGCAGTGCTTCGGGATGGTTTAAAGATTCTGCCTGACAACCGCGATAAACGCACAACTCATCAGCGACTTCTTTGTTTGCCAGATGGATAAACTGGTCGCACATGTCGATTCCTGAATCGCCGACCTTCCGACTTCCAAAGGGGCTGCCGACATAGAATCTTTTGCCTGTTGCCAACCCTGAGGTCCGCTTCGATTCGGTCACATTCAGTTTACTGAGCTGTGGCTTCGGATCAAATGTGTCGATATGGCTGGGACCACCCTCCATGAAAAGCATGATGACTGCTTTGGCACGCGCGGGATGCATTGGCTGCTTGGGGGCGAGCGGCCCGTCAGGCGACTCAGCCTGCAGGTCCTGAGCCAGAAGATCAGTCAGAGCCACAGACCCCAGTGAGGCACCTAGCCCATACAGAAAATCTCGACGGCTGGAATTATCCATTGAGCACATGCTTGGCATCGCGAGGAAAGCTTGGCAAAAATTCAGTAAACGAAAACAAACTCGTTCGAGTTGAACAACAACATCCCAAGGTCAGCTAAAGCCCTCGTTTCGGAAGAAACACTCGCTGACTTGGCGTCCGGCACATAGTTTTCGAACACAGGCAGGATCTCGTCAAACTCAAACGTATCACCAGTAAATTCTTCAACCAGAGAACGAGAGACACTCGTGGGATAGACCACTGGCTCGGGCTTGTGTTTTCCATGGTAGATCTCCATTTCTTGCACGTATGCAACCAACGACTGCAGTTCCTTGGCCTCGGGTTCCCTCCCAAGTGCGAATTGAAAAGCATTCCTGACCTGCTGCGCGGTACCTGATTGATGGGCAAGCAAACGCTGCGCAAATGCGATCGACCGGTCGGTCATGACATCGCTATTCATCAACGTGAATGCCTGCGGGGAAACAGCCGCAACATCTCGCATTTCACACGACTCATTGGGATTTGGCAAATTCAGAACTTCCATGAACGGATCTGCCTGACCTCGAACACGATAAGAATAAATCGAGCGTCGATTGCGTTCTCTTGGTGTGCGTGAGGGCTGATAGGCAGGCGCGATTGAAAACTGGATCATGCGAGGTTCCAACGCAACCTCAAGGTTGATTTCGGGCATGATTGGCACGCCGCCCATTTCGGGATTCAATTCGCCGGTCACCAACAAGATTGCGTCTCGCAGTTCCTCAGCCGTCAGGCGTCGAGGTCTAAAACTCGCCAGCAACTTCCCGGTTGGGTCAACCGCATTCAACACCTTGGGTTCAGGGTGTGCGCTCGATCGACGATAAGCCTTCGACATCACGATCAAGCGATGAAGTGATTTTGTGCGACCCTCGTTGGCAATGAATTGCTTGGCAAGCCAATCAAGCAATTCGGGATGACTTGGCTGATCTCCTTTCGCTCCGAAATTGTTTGCTGTCCCAACAATCCCCATCCCAAAATGATGCTGCCAGATCCGGTTCACAAAGGATCTTGTCGATAGTGGGTTCGTTTTATCAGCAATCCACCTAGCAAGAGCTAAACGGCGACCTTGTATGTTTTCACTGATGCAAAACGGATCCTGACCGCTTTCCGCTTCGACAGGAATACCGCAAGCACTTAGGACTCCGGGTGCCACGACCTCTCCCATTGCCTGATGGTCTCCGCCAGTGAAAACATTCGAAACCGGCCTCCACTTGGAATTCATTTTCGCGGGTTTCCGAAGCTTCCTGCCGTTTTGAAGTTGGTCAGGACCATTAAAAACACTTTGCACCAAAGGTTGGTAGCGTTCTTTGCGACGTTCCCAAATCCACACATCCTGCTCCCGCACTTTCAGACGCCCTTTCTCCATCTCGCTCAACCCAACGTGACGAGGTGGCTTCTGATCTTCGGGATCTTTACGCCTAGCGTTGACACTTTTGTAGGGCAAGTCGTGCTTCAGATACCACCCTTTGGCAGCAGCCTCCTGCTTGTCAACCAGAGTCTGACGCTTTGCACTTGCAAAGGCATACAGTCGGTCAACTATTTTCTGCCCAGACGGGAAACCTGCCGTATTCTCTTCTGGCAAAAAAGCCGCGGGCATTTCAGCTGGCTGAGTACCTGAAAGTGCAGCATACAATCGGTAATAGTCACGCGTTGGAATCGGGTCAAATTTGTGGTCGTGGCATTTGCAACACCGCATGGGGATGGATAGAAAAGACTGCCCGATACTATGGACAACATCATCACGGTACAACTGCCGAGCCTCATCCTGTGGAATCATCGCTGTTCCCCATGGTCCCATTCTTAGAAAGCTTGTCGCGACCATTGATTCCGGATCCCCTGGCCGAAATTCATCGCCTGCAATTTGCTGCAGAATGAACTCCTCATAAGGCTTGTCCTGATTGAACGCTCGAATCACGTAGTCACGATACCGCCATGCATTGGATCGCTCATAATCATTCGAGAACCCTGCCGTATCGGCATAACGCACCACATCAAGCCAATGCTGCGCCCACCGCTCTCCGTAATGAGGATTTGCCAAGAGTCGATCAACCAAGTCACTCCAAGCCAACTCAGAATCTGCTTTCCACTCTTTCATGAATCGACTGATTTGATCCGGCGTTGGTGGCAACCCTGTTAAGTCAAACGTCACGCGACGCACGAGTTCACGAGGTGTTGCCTGTGCTGCAGATACCAGATCAGAATCGCTCAAGCGGGCATCGATGAAACCGTCAACCGAATCAAACACGAACTCCTGACGAAGTGGCTGAAATGCCCATACTTCACGTCTGTCATAACGACGATAAGTCCACGTATCCGAGAGTCCTCCACTGGTTTTCACGAGGACGCCATCTTCGTTTTCGAAAACCAAACGCTCTGCGGCCAATATCTGCTGCTGCCTCGTTGGGTCAGGCCAGAGTGCTCCTGCTGCAACCCAACGTTCCACCGCTGCAACCTGCTGGGCGGTTAACCGATCGTTTTCCTTCGGCGGCATTTCCAATTCATTCCACCTGACAGCCTGAACCAATGAGCTACCATCCAGATCACCTGGAACCAATCCGGGTTCTCCCGACTCGCCTCCCAACAACAAAGTATCACGTGATCGAACATCGAATTCACCCTTGAGGTCATCAGCTACTGCACCATGGCAACCAAGACACTTTGACTTTAAGATGGGCAACACCTTAAGAGTGAAATGTTTTTCCTGAACCGCAGTTGACTCAACCACTGCACTGGGCTCATCGATCTGTTTCTGCTCCTGTGCCTGTGATTGGCTTAAGCAACAGAGACACAAAAGTGTCGGCAACGCGAAGAGCAGCTTTAATAGGCGAATCAAGATCATGCCGAGCAGTGTGCTTGAGAGAAACGAAGGATGGTTTGAACGCTTACAAGAGGATCAAGCCGTTGAACGAATCAGGGGCTTCCCTGAACAAATAGCTCACGGACTTCTTGAGGCTTCAGTGCATCACGAAACAGTACAAACTCATCCATGCTGCCGTTAAGATTGCGTATCGCAAAGTCTGCCTCGGGTCGTGTGGGTGACGACCAATTGCCAATGGTTGCCTTTCCGAAACGTGTTTGGCGGACAAACAACTCATCTGGGATTCGTTCTTGGCACAGTTGTTCACCATTTAGAAAATGCGTCGTCGTCTTTGTCTCAACATCATAGGTCGTTGCGAGATGCAACCAACGTCCACTCATGGACGCATCCCAGAATGGTGGCGACAGAACTTTATGATGCCCTTTTCCCAAACCAGCTCCCAGACGAACAGAAAAGAACAATTGCCCCGTATCTAAAATTTGCCAGTGTGGCTCACCACGCTGATAATTATCAGTCAGAAACAGTGAGTTATACCACCGATCGAGGCTATCGATTTTCACCCAGCAGGCGAAAGTAAGTGACCCAAACTGCCCTGGAATGTTTACACGAACACGATCACCAGGTCTCTTAAACTCAATGCCGCTCTTCTGTGGCCATCGACCACCAACACGTTTGGCGCCCACAATGGCTCCATCAAGATCACGATTTTCAGGCACTACCGAACTCGCAAGTTTTCGCTTCCAGTACCGATCATGCTCCATCGAATAATAGGTGATCACACGCGGGTCCTTCCGCAATTCCATGGAATGATCAAGCCAGCGTTGATAACGATTCTGTTTCTGGTTCCGAACTCGATCATCAAGTCCTTCGAGCCCTAAAAATTTCCCTGGTGTCAATTTCGCATCTTCGATCACACCATTGGCTGCATGAGTCACAGCATTGCCGGCTGAAACTAATCGTTGTTCTCCATTGGACTGGTACAGTTCCACCTCACCGTCGAAGACTTGAACGTCAGCCTCACCTTCGTTGATCGCAACCCCGAACTCGGTTCCCAGGTCAACGACCTTCAGTCCATCGGCATGAATTTGAAACCCCCTTGCCGCAGGCGGTACCTGCGCACGCAGTTGCCCCGACTGCAGACGTGCAACAGTGGAAGATTCCAGCATCAGCCTTGCAGGTCCCTCAAGGATTACCGTGGCACCGCAGAAGAATTCGATTTGAGCAACACCGCTGTCCAGTCCGACCACTCCGACTGAAAGAGCATCCCCCACGAGGAATTGCTTCTCTGCTTTCTGCCACGTGACATCAACCAAGCGAGTCACCATCGCAATTCCAACTGAAGTCGCTTCCTGTTCATTTCCTCGTTCTGTGCCATTTGCAACTCGTTCTGTGCCATTTGCAACTCGTTCCGTGCCATTTGCAACTCGATCCTGCCCGACAGTCTGGAGTCGTGACTCGACGACCAGCCAACGCCCCAACATGACACACAAAAGAATCGACGCCGCGGCGACGAACACAAGGCTTGCACGACGATGCCTTGATCCCCCAGCCACCATTGATCCCCCAGCCACCACTGATCCCCCAGCCACCACTTCGGACTCGTTCAACATCGATAGCTGATCAGATACACCATCGAGCGACCGTTCTTGCTGGCAAGTCATTTCAGATTGCTCCGTGAAATATTCTTCACCTGCTTCGCTTTGGCTAGTGTGACGGGAAGATATCCCGGCATCTCCATCCAAACAAAGAACAGCACCAAACATCTGCCGCTCGACATAGCATTTCCGTACTTCCGGATGTTTGCGCAACAAGTCTCTGAGCCGTTTCACCCCCAGCGCATCGAGGGTTCCATCTTCCCAATCAAAGAGTAGTCGTTCAAATTCATCAATTTCCGGTGAAGCCAACTTCAACCCTCCAGCATTCGGTGATGCATACAATCTGCAAGCACACGACGTAATCGAAGCAGTGCGACTTTCACAGCATCTGCTCGGCGTCCCGTGGCACTTGCAATCTCAGCAATCGACATGGACTGGTCATACCGCAAATGAATCATCTCAATCTTTTCCCTGTCTCTTATACACATCTCCGAGCCCACGAGACCGAGGCTGATCTC
>CAJXTM010000294.1 GCA_913061385.1 uncultured Rhodopirellula sp.
TCGGCAGCGTCAGATGTGTATAAGAGACAGGAATATAAGTCGTGGGGCTTGTCAGGCCCATTTCATTCACCTTGGCTGTGATCAGGGCCGGAGCATTCTCTAAGTAAGTGCTGTCTTTGAGGAATCCGTAATACGCCAACAGCCCTGTTCCAACGATTCCGATCCCCATCAGAATGCCTGCGGTGATGCTGTTCCAAGTCGGGCGGGGGATTCGAATGCGATGCCGTTGAACCGCAAGCACCCAGACAAGCGGAAAAGAGAACTGAAGCACTTTGCTGCCAAAGTAAACGATTTTCATCAAATCGCTTCCCGACAGAAACACAAAATAAAGCAGCGTCGCCAGCGTTGGTAAAACCATAGCGAAGCAAATGGCCGCTACATGAACGGGCCGCGAAGTTTCCAACGGAGCAGGCGACCCAAGCAGATCTTGATCCTGCGGTGTTAGGTCACCTTGCACGGCTGATTCCGTAGGCTTCGGGGTTGCAGGCATATCAGTGTGAGTTTCGGAAGTAGTCTGCTGGGGCGATGATCGTAGAATATGGTGTTCCGTTTCGCACCTGTGTCCCTTGTAGGGTTCAGGGTTCGCGGTTTAGTCGCTATTTCTAATTCGCTCTGAAATATACTTTTGGTCATTGCTGCTCAGAATCGCGATCTCGACGACGATGGTTTCGCCATCTTGTTTCATCAGCTGGACTTTGCCTGCCTTTTGACGAACGTATTTGGCCTGGGTTTTGAAATCACCCTTCTGTGTTGCCCATGTGCGAAACTTAGACGCCTGTGGGGGACCAGCAGCAGGGGCCACGGATTGCATGTTCAGAATCTTTGAGTCGGGAGCGACTTTTGCCAACTCTGCGCGAGCGATTGTGTCCGCTTCTGTGTTTGGGAACCTACGGATGGCGCTTGTGTAAATGCTCTCTGCGCGATTTCGGATTCGAGGTGTTAGCGAAGCTGCAACCACTCTCGCTCGAACAAGCAATTCTGCCTGTTCAGCTGCGATTGAATACTGGGTTTGTTTCTTGATCGCTCGAGTAATACTTGATGCCGTGCCTTTCCACTTCGGGAAAAGCTTGGCAACCGCTTCCCCTTCGTAGACCGTGAGCAGTGTATCGAGTGGTTCCGCTGCGTTGGAATCCAATAAATCCACCTTGGCTTTCGCCATTCGACTGTCGATTTGCTTCTTGAGTTCCATATACAACTCTTTCGATTTGATCGCTGGTTCGGCAAAGCTCCCGAGGTTCTCATGCGGACCAAGCTTTCCGACCTCTGAAAGAATCACTCCTGTTTTCAATAAATCGCCCGCCTGTAGTGCAAGTTCAGAAGCACGGACGGTGCGGTTCAGGAAGTCTGCTTCCTGATTTGTAAAGGCTCGTCCTGATCGCTTCAGACTGGCCATGAGCATGGTCGGCAAGTCGTCACCGCTGAGTGCTCCAGCACCGCCGTAAATCTGCTCGCCGTCAGCTCTGACAACGTAGAGTTGCGGAATTCCATTACCTGTCATCGGGTATTTCCGAGACCACAGTGCCCAGTCTGGATTGTTATTGGTCGTGATCTTGAGCGGAACAAACTGTCCCGCAAATGCTGATAATGATCGATCATTTTGAAGGCGATCAAGCAGCGCAACACAAGGCGGTCAGGTCTCTTGGCCGGCCATGACAAATACCGGACGCCCTGTCGTCGAGGAGATCTCCAGCGCTTTTTCGACGGATGTTTGTTTCGTTTGTGCCGGCAGGATTCCGGATGGCAATATTAAAAATGCTAACACGCAGGCGGTTAACTTCATGACTGAACTCACTGCTGGGCTCCAAGGTGTGAATCGGTGGGAACCGAATTGCAAACACGGTGCGGCCAATGATACCGCGACGCAGATGGTAGATTACAACCAGACCGTCGATCGAAATATGCTGAAATTCCCAGAGAACCGAAATCCCAGCCTACCTTGGATTCTAGCCACAGTGACGATGTGGTGCACCTCGTTTGAGATTGAATCTTCAATTGCGGCGATTGTTTTGACCATCACCAGGCTAAAAATGGACGCTGAGGCTTACTCGTTACGGCGGAAATCATTTGACAGATGAGAAACGTTCTGGAAATTTTTCGCTGAGTGCAGCTTCATGGCAGAAACTACTTCAGTATTTTCCAGAGGTCCTCGAAAGCAGTGTCAAAGCGTTGTACTAGAGAACTATCTTGGGTCACGATGAAGTTTTCCTCATTGTTTCTCGCCGCTGAGCGAGTCCAGTTATAACTACCTGTCAGCAGCGACTTGTCGTCGAAAATCGCAAATTTGTGATGCATGTGGTAATCGGTCTTGTCGCACCGGACAGGGACGCCTGCGCGTTCCAGTTGGTAGATGTCCGATCCTAAATCATTCGATTTGTCGTTGTCAGAGATGATGCGAACAAGGATGCCACGTTGGTGCGCATCCAGTATCGCATCTTTAATACGATCGTCTGTGATCGTGAAGACACACACGTCAGCCTTTGAGCGGGCTTCGTGAAATAGACGTATGATTTTGCTTGTGCAGTTGTCCTTGGGGCTGAAAAAAGCTTCTGACTTATTTGATTTTTCAGGGTCGCGTCGTTCAGACAAAAGTTTGTTTGCTTCTTCGACCCAGTCGAGCACTTTAAGTGCGTCAGGGGCGGTTAGTTCTTGCCGTGCAAGTTCAAACACCACGCTGCGAGCATGGGACAATTCGTGTTCGGTTTCGACGTGCTGTTCGATCACTTTTGCCATCGCACGCTTTTCACCTCGCGACATTCGATGGTCGTTCAATGTGATTTGTAATGCATCCTTGATGTTTGGATTGAGCATGAATTAACCGTAGATTTGAGTTGAAGTGATTGGTAGTGAAAAGACTATTGAATTGTGTCGGTAGAGAGCCAACCTCGTTCTGTCTGCTGTTGAAATGTACGCAGTGACGCCAGCACTGCGGCGTCGAGATCCGTGTGGGGAGCATTCGGGAATGCACTGTGAAACGTGTCGTATGCAAGATCGCAAATGAACGGAACGACTTGTTTACCAATCCTGAGGCTGCACTGTGATTTGATGCCGAGGGTTTTAGATGCTGATTTGATTGAAGAGACGAAACGCGAGGTGTCGACTGTGTGACTTGGGAGAGTGAATGCTGAATAGCCAGTGAAGTGGTCGAGGGTCGCATGTCCAAAGGCAGCCCCCACGTCCGGTGCGTAGAGGTAATCTTGGCGGTTGCAAAACGGGATCTCAAAGGGAATCCCCAGGGCAACCGATTTCAACGCAGTGGTTGGACTTGAGGTCAGGCCTGCATCTCTACCTGGACCAAACAGGACTCCGGGACGTAGGCTAATGGAGTCGATGCCTGTTTCTTCGTTGAAAATCCGTGTGATGTTTTCTCCCGCAAGTTTCCAAGCTCCATAGACGTTCACTGGGTTCGGTACAGCATCAACCGGAACGAGACCTTCGGGGTAAAATGCTCTTGGGCCGTAAACTGCGATTGAGCTGGCAAATACAAATCGCTCGATTTGGGAACGGTGGCGTTTCAGAGCCTCGATCAAATTTTGCGTGCCTCCCAGATTGATTTGCATGCCAAGGTCACGGTGCTGATTGCAGTCTGGGGTCTGCAACGCAGCCAAGTGAATGACATGCGTGATGCCTTCATTCTGAATCGTGTCGGAAATCAATTGCTCATTCGCAACATCGACAGCGATTACTTTGAGACGCGTTCGGGTGATGTCATGAAAGACCCTAGCTACCCTCGCCGGACGTACATCGCGACCACAGATCACGACGTTGGCTGTGGTGTTTTTCAGTAGCCACTTGGTTGTTTCGGCTCCTATGCAACCCAGTCCGCCGGTGACTAGAAAACATTTCTTGTCTGTCACTTGCCCGTTCCCTCTTCAGCTTTCTTGGTTGCTTTGATGATTGGAGCTGTATTGGTTTCGTCAGCAAGACCTTTTGGCAATTCCATGATGCGTATTTTTCGAAAGTGAATTTCCTTGCCTTCGGATTCCATGCAGATATATCCCTTTTTGTAGGATGCGTTGCGGATGCCATTTACAAATTTTCCGTTGACGGAAAGTTTCACCATTCCATCCACGGCAACGAATACATAGCGATTCCATTCGCCGGCACCCTTGCAGCGATTTTCCAGGGACTTGCTACGCGAGCCGCGTGGGTTATCCGGGATCGCCGTCATGCCGCCCGCCCCAAATAATTCGCCATGAACGTAGGCGATTGGCGGCAGGGTGCCATCTCGATTCTTGTGCTGGTTGACCCAATCCAATTCCAGCATCTGAACTTCCATTCCACGGGGCAGGCGGTTGCCTTCTGGCTTGGCATCCGACCAGAGGAACATTCCTGAGTTGCCGCCGGGTTCCATGTGCCGCCATTCCACCTCGATGATGAAATTTTCGTATTGGCGATCCGTTCGCATCACGCCGATCGGTTGTCCCGTGCAGATCAGTAGCCCGTCCTTAACAGACCAAGTTTTTGGTGATGTATTGACGTCGATCCAGCCGCTTAAATCTTTTCCATTGAAAAGATCACG
This sequence comes from uncultured Rhodopirellula sp., assembly GCA_913061385.1. Taxonomy (GTDB): domain Bacteria; phylum Planctomycetota; class Planctomycetia; order Pirellulales; family Pirellulaceae; genus Rubripirellula. The sequence goes on from CAJXTM010000294.1 coordinate 4,520, forward strand.
GAACGCAAGTTCTTGTGCTTGTGAGCAGGTGCAAACAGTTGCAAATGCGAGTAACAGAAGAATCTGTAGTTGTGCAGGAAGCTGGGACAGAAAGGGGCGTGGGATCAGGGTAGAAGGCAAGGCCAACTCCATCGTTGATAGGAATAGTTGTGGGGGGGTAATAGTATTCAAACCATCATTTCAGAAATGCTTCATTCCTGTGTTCTTGATCAATAGCGTGATGTCATGTTGTCTGGATTTCAAATCCCTTCCTTGCCTCACGCGCAATGAAGCTTTGCGCAACAGGGTCATCAATGACTTGTTCTTTTGCCGGGTTCCAGCGAACCGGACGTCCAAGTCTCGCCGCAATTCCAGCCAGATGACACGTTGATAACGCTCGATGGTGGCTGAATACGTCAGAGATGGGTTCCCGTTTTGCGACGACTGATTCGAAGAAGTTGCGAAAATGATTGGTCGGTTCCTGCCCTTTGTAGACATCGCGAAGCGCATTGTCTGGTAGTGGATTGGTTGCAAGATCCTCGACGGGTTGCCCCGTCAAACGCCCACGATTGACGAATATTCTACCCTTCGTTCCTTCGAATAAAATACCGTTGCCCTGATCGTGGCGAATCTCAAGTTCCTGGCCGTCTCCAAATTTTGCTTGAATTAGGAATTCAGTGGCGGTATTGAATTGTGTCGGGTCGGTTGGCATTCCATCCTTGAATTGAACTGGATGTTTGACCATTACCGGATTAACCTCGACGGGCCCCGTTGCCGTTTTTCCAAGGCCCCATGTGGCAATGTCAACGTGATGAGCTCCCCAGTCCGTAAGTTTGCCGCCAGAGTACTCGTACCACCAACGGAATTCGTAGTGACAGCGTGACCAACTGTTGGTCTCACCGTAATTTCCTGCAAGATAGTGATAGTCAGCTTGGGGTGCGGGCCCCAACCATTGATTCCAGTCGAGGTCAGTCGGCGCTGCGACCGCTGGAAGCTGGGGGCTGGTCGGTGCGCCGCCAATGCTGCAGGTTGCTTTTTTTATTTCACCCAGACGCCCGGCACGAATCAACGCAATGGCTTGCAAAAACTGACCACTGCTTCGTTGTTGAGTTCCTACCTGAACGATGCGCCCGGTGCGTTTGCAGACGTCGCACATCTGACGACCTTCTTCAATCGTCAGTGTCATCGGTTTCTCACAATAGACGTCTTTACCTGCCAGCATTGCTTCGATTGCTATCTTGGCGTGCCAATGATCAGGTGTTGATATGCTGTCTCTTATACACATCTCCGAGCCCACGAGACCGAGGCTGATCT
>CAJXTM010000295.1 GCA_913061385.1 uncultured Rhodopirellula sp.
CCCTAAGCCTGCGTGTGAACCCCGGAAATGCAGCCCGAACACGCGTCCAGTTTGGTATTGCTGCGACGCCGCTTGGATCCGCCTGAAAAACCTCGGATGCCGTAGTGATACAATTAGCAAATGCTTCGATCGACATTTCTTCCACGTGACGATCGAACGAGAGATCATTGATGACTGCATCAGCTGCATATTGGCGAATACAGTCCTGAGCCATCCGCAAATAAGACGCCCGTAGTGACGTGAAAGCGGTGTCACTCAACAACACACCCTGACTGGCCAATGTCCGATAAATTGTCGTCAGGATATCAGTCGCCATGCGCATCAGCCCTGCGTTCTTTTCTTCAATCGAAAATTCCTGATGCTTGTGCTCGTACAACCGACACAAATCAGTTTGACAGACGCGTTTTAACGAGGTGTTGCGATAAACTTCGGCCAGCGTGCCAACTTCCAGTCCCCAATCGGATGGAATCCTATTGGTGCGAGCCAGATTGCGAGTGAGAGAAAACTCGCCCGACAATGGATAGCGAAAACTACCAACAAACCGCAGAAACTGACTGTTCGGGTAAATCCGCATCAAGGCCCGTAACAGCGGCGCGACCAACAACCGAACCACCCTGCCATGCATCCTATCCGTCGCTCGCGCGTAATACGCCTTGCAAAATTCGAAATCCAATCCTGGATGCACCATCGGCAAACACAACCGGGCCAGTAGCAAACGGTCATAATCGACAATATCACAATCGTGTAATACGAATGTTTCAATTCGTGGATCGTCAAGCAAGTACCCAAATGCTGTCCAAACGCTCCTGCCTTTCCCGGCAGTCGACACTGCAATCCCAGCATCAATCAACTCGCCATACAACGATTGAATCTCGGGACCATCAGTCCAAAGCACCTTAGCACGTTCTCCGAGCGGCGCAATTTTATGCAGCGTTTCATCGTAGTCTTTTTTGTCCGGCGCCACCCCAAGACTGACGACCACGGTATCGATGTAGTCTGCGGCTACCAACTCGTCGACGATCCGAGCAAACGGCTCGGCACGCATGTCCGATGCCGTAACGGGCAGTACCAAACCCACTGGGTTTTGTTGCGTAGACTCACGCAACATGTCCTCAAGCCGACTCAATCTGCCACTGTGCAGATCATGAATCGTTGTGACCAAGTCGTGCTGATAGAAATCAGGCATAGAATCGAAACGTCCCCGAGTTAAAAGGAAAGAGTCTGCTCTTGATCAGCTTTACACTAGCCGTGATGACCCTAATTGAACATCGGTAGACATGGGAAAGCCGAAGACTTTTTCGTCACTCGAGGATCAACTGCCTTACCCACAACCCCACCACCTAAAGTCCAAGGACGCATTTGCATCCCCTAGAACTGGCAGGCGGAAGAAAATGATGCTTTCACATCCTGTTGTGGTGAAACTAGGCATCGAAATGGGGCCAAGATTGCATCAAAAACACAATTAAAAAACATTGAGTTTCGAGCTTTGCATTACCATTTCATTCGCAAAAAAACACAAGCCGATACCACTCAACCGCCATCGCCAGAAGTACCGCATGCATCTACCCCGCGAGCCACAAAGACCTGCCAGAACGCTCTCTCAGCGGAAACGATCAAGCCTGAGCAACGCATTTTACGCACTACTGGTCCTTGGTTTGCTCTTCAGGTTCAAGTAATTCAAGACCATAGGTCTCACCTTTTTTGACCGCAGAAATGCCGACTGCCATCCATTCAGGCTCGGGCGCCTCGAGCAAGTAGTGGTCGAAGAACTGCTGCATCCGTGTCGCAAAGTCGCGCCGGTTATAGTCGTCCATTACCCAATGCGGTTCTCCATTATAGTTCAGCATCCACGCCGGTCTGCCGAGCCTTCGCAATGCGACAAAGAGTTCGATTCCCTGATACCAAGGAACCGCGCCATCCTCGTCATTGTGCAATATCAATAACGGAGTATTGATTCGGTCTGCAAAAAACAGCGGCGAATTGGCAACATACTTTTCACGCGCTGACCACAAGTCCTCGCCAATTCGACTTTGAGTCCGCTCGTATTGAAACATACGACTCATTCCGCTGCCCCACCGGATGCCACCATAAGCACTGGTCATATTACTGACAGGTGCTCCGGATTCGGCACAAGCAAACATATCCGTCTGAGTGACCAAATACGCAGTCTGGTACCCGCCCCAACTGTGCCCTTGCATCCCAATTCGATCTTCGTGAACGAATCCCTTTTCAACCAGATGCTTGACTCCCGGTAAAATCGCATTCACCGCACTCGGACCAGGTTCACCAGTCTTGTAGGGGATGTCTGGAATGAAAACCAGATATCCACGACTGACATAGAAACTATGACAGATGATTGAACGACCAGCAGCGGGAGTGTAATAGCGATGCAAATTGTCTGAATTTCGCTCATAGAAATACACAAGCATCGGGTATTTCTTGGATGGGTCAAAATCATCAGGTTTCAACAAAATACCATCCAGCTTCTGTCCGTCATTCGCGCGCCAATGAACCAGTTCAGCGTTCCCCCATGAGTAATCGTCTTGCTGCGGGTTGATATCACTGGCCCGAGTGATATCGCCGAACGCCAGTGTGCTCGTCCACACATCGGCACACATTCTGAACGTACTGCGTGTGAATACGACTCGATCACTCTGTTTTGCTTTTTTGAGCCCAGTCACCCTCTCGTTCAGCATGATTAACCGACGCAACGAACGTTTCTTTCCATCGCGTTTCTTATTGCTACTAACACTGAGGTCCAACGAGTAGTAGCCACTTGCCTTAGTCTTCGTGTCAAACGCAGACAAGACAAGTGTTTTCGTGGGATCGATGGTAATTTCTTTGGAGTCAAGTTTTTGATATCGAAAGCGAATACTCTGCTGCCGACCACTGCCCGCTGTCAGGCAGACCGCGCGTGATTTTCCGCTTGGATCAAGTTTCCACAAATCGTACCTGTCATAAACCACAACACCTTGTTCCTTGGTGAGCCACCCAGCGGTGCCATAGGCTCGTGCTAAATTTGGGGTATCGTGCAATTCATCCTGCAACGGGAATTTTATTCCATCACTTATCAGAGTCGCTTTTGCGCTGGCACTACGCGTCGACTTTGAAAACCACTTCTTTTGTTCTGCATCGAACCAAGTGATGTACTTTCCTTCGGGTGACATCGTCGCGCTCCATTTCACCTGCTCAAGCACTCTCTCACGTCTGCCTGTATCGAGATTTACGATATACACATCCTGAAATCCAGGGTAATCCCACGACAGAGTCGTGCGATAAGGCATGTTTGTATTTGCAACGGCGATATTCGATGGTGATCTGTAATCAATACTGATAGACGGGATCTGGCGAGTTGCTAACTGGACAAGTTTGCCAGTTTTAAAAATAAGGGCGGCTCGATATCTGCGTTTTCGCTCCGTTTCTGCTTGCAGCAATTGCTGTGGTTGCAACTGTGGGTCTTTCCAATGCCAAAGATCCAGCTTTGCCGTCTTACTCTTTGCACCATCGCTATCGCTTCCGTCACTCTTTTCGTCTTTCCTTTCCTTTAATACTGCCTCAGGGATCGGTGCCGTATCAAAGTAGAGCCTTTTGCCATCATGCGAAAATCGAAGGCTCGCTTGGGGCGAGACCCACCAATTTATTGGCACTCCGTTGTCACCCTCAGCCGCAACTTTCTTTGCGGTCCCCCCTCGTGTCGCAGCCAAAAAGACGCTCCATGCTGGGTTCTTCGCAGCATAATCATCCCTGTTACCAAGAAACGCCAACTGCGCACCATCTTCGGAAAACTGCAAACCTTTGTAGTCGCCCAATCCTTCAGCGACTTTAGTGACCCGAATGGAATCGAGATGTATCACGTACACTCCATCCGCCCGTCGTGGATCCACCCCCTCATTCTTCGAAACCTGTTTACCCTTACTTGGCTTGGCAGCCTGTTCGATCGAAGAAGTGAACGCCAAATGCGTACCTGTTTTCGAAAACGCATAGTTCACAACGTCAGGATAGGTGCGTTGGACTCCAGTCGCCAGATTCACCAGTACCATGGGTGTGCCACCTTGCTTCTTCTTGTCAGCTTTGGCTGGTTCTTTTATTTTGTCTTCCTGCGTGTTCGTTGCTGCATTATTCTGTTTAGATTCTTTTGCTTCTGGAGCCCCTTCTTCACCACGCTCAAGTGCAAGCTTTGAGCGACTTTTCAATTTCAGTGGTTTAGTTGCCTGTTGCAAACCTTGTTGAGTCACTTCATACGTTTCAGCTACCTGCTTCTCAGATTTGAGTTTATTTGGTCCCTCGCCACTCTCCACAGAGTAAGCGAGCCAAGCACCATTTTCGTCTGCGGTCTCAAAGGAGCGAACGTTCTCTATCGTATTCACAGTACCAGTCGAGAGTTCAAGGTACTGCAACTTAGGCTTCGGAATAGCAGAACCGATGTTCTTCTCACTGCGAAGTCTTTCGAGCTCTTTTTTCTCCGGCATCACCCGATAGATCGCGTAATGGCTGTCGTACGTAAAACTGGCACCTGACGCACGCGGAACGGAATACCGCTTGCCATTGTCAGGATTGAAAAGATGCATGGTCGATTCACCGTCGATCGCGCCATTTTGGACGGTATACATGATCCAACGCCCATCCTCTGACAGAACCTCGCGCGATACGGTGCTCCAAAGATCATAGGCATCATGATCAAGGCGTTTAAGTGTAATATCCTGCGCCGCAGCACCATCAACCAACCAACTAAACGCAAGGCACAAACCCACGAACTGGCAAAACAAGACCCGGTAATTACCGAACACCATGACACTTACTCCAAGTTGTCTTACAGGAACCTCCCACGAGCATAATCGGTCGTCTGCAAGTTGCGATGCGTTTGGCATCCCACAAGCATTAAAAACCACTGGGTTTTCGCGACATATCGGCCAACAGCGACAGGCACAGCGAATATCTGCCAGTAGAAGCCGCACCTGTGGTAAATAAGCAAATGTTGAACAGCTAACATATCTTGAGCTACATTCCTCAGATCACTACGCCCAGTCCCCAGACGATCAGCAGTATCGTTCAAAACCGCTCGCCTTGAACGCATTCCAAACCATGAAACTGCCGACGCCATGGCAAAATGTTCCGTGTAGCCGGTTCCACACCATCAACTGATCGGAACATAAATCTAACCACGTCTTCCGAGCACCCCAAAAACTCTCTCTGCCCAATCGCAACGTCCCCAGCATGTGTTACAAGCACTTGACGAACACAACACGAGGCACCAACAAGCAATCCTTCGGCATACCTAACTACCGCTGCTTCCTCCGACACGGGTCCCCCCGACTCTCTTTTTATGGTCCGAAGACAAATTCAAGACCCTGAGTCACAAGCCACTCCCTAACGCAAGGCGAGCCGGTCCACACGGCGCAGCACTTTGTGCCTTCAAAACCAAACCTACTTAGAAAATCTTCAAAAGTCGACGCCAACACATCGCACCTTGTCCCGCCAGCCGCACGAAAAAAACACACGACTCACCGTTCCAATATTTGCTGTCTTGCACGCCCGCTCCCGCCCGCACTCTCTCAATGCGACGCTGATCTTACTTCAACTGTTGATCAACAAACGAAAGAACATGCTTGCGATAGAGTTCTTGATCGAAGCGGCAAAAGTCAACATGTGCAGCCCCTTCAAAGACAAACATTTCTCGTGGCTGTTTTGCAGACTCACACAGACGGCTCGTCTCTTCAAGTGTTGTGTGCAAGTCACGATCCCCAGCGACAACAAGCACAGGACCTGTCTCTTATACACATCTGACGCTGCCGACGACTCCTTACGTGTAG
>CAJXTM010000296.1 GCA_913061385.1 uncultured Rhodopirellula sp.
CGAGATCAGCCTCGGTCTCGTGGGCTCGGAGATGTGTATAAGAGACAGACCGTAGGCAATGGGCTAAACACATTCCAGATGGATGGGACTGCAAACGCTGCACGAACCGCAGGACATGGTACCTCCCTCAATGAAATTGACTGATGCGACTGAAGCTACCCTTCTGCATTACTCCACACGGCGTTAAGTTGCCACAAACACAAAGAACAGGAAACGATGGGTAATGGTAGTTCACAATCACCGGTGCTCGCTAAGCCAAAACAACGTTTTGTGCGACATACTGTCAGCTTCACGCTCTCAACGCAGCGATTTTACCTGCCATAATGCCTAACCAAGCACACCGGCCAGAAACAAACGATCACCATCGCCACATTTGATAAACTCAAGACTGATGAAAGCACTTGTCAAACAGAAACGGGAACCCGGTCTCACCCTCACCGATGTGCCGGAGCCTGAAATCGGCATAAATGATGTCCTAATCAAAGTCGACCGAACGGGCATCTGTGGTACCGATGTCCATATTTATAAGTGGGACGCATGGGCACAATCCACTATCCCTGTCCCAATGGTGGTAGGTCATGAATTTGTGGGTGAGATTGTTGAGGTTGGATCTAATGTTTCTGACTTCAAGACCGGTGAGATCGTCAGCGGTGAGGGGCATGTGGTCTGCGGTCGCTGCCGCAACTGCCTCGCTGGACGCAGACACCTGTGCGCAGACACCAAGGGCATTGGTGTCAATCGCCCCGGCGCGTTTGCTGAATATCTCTCCCTGCCAATGACGAATGTCTGGCCGCACGATGCCTCAATTGATCGCGACGTTGCCTCGATTTTTGACCCCTTTGGCAATGCGGTTCACACAGCACTCTCTTTCCCCGTTCTAGGAGAGGATGTTCTGATCACCGGAGCCGGCCCGATCGGCTGCATGGCAGCTGCCGTCGCCAAGCACGCTGGCGCTCGCTACGTGGTTGTGACTGATGTGAACCCATGGCGACTGGAATTGGCAAAAAAAATGGGGGCTACTCGAGTCGTCGATGTGCGGTCTGAGAGCATCAGCGATGTGCAAGACTCCCTCGGGATGACAGAAGGATTTGATGTGGGGCTGGAAATGTCAGGCAGCCCTGATGCGTTCCGACAAATGGTCAAGGAAATGTGCCATGGCGGTAAAATCGCAATGCTCGGCATACCATCAGAAGAGATGGCAATTGATTGGAACGAAGTTGTGTTCAACATGCTCACCATCAAAGGCATCTACGGTCGAGAAATGTATGAAACCTGGTACAAGATGACCGTTCTCATTCAGGGCGGCCTCGATCTGACGCCAGCCATCACTCACCGCTTCGATGCCGCCGACTTCGAGAAAGGATTTGAGGTCATGATGTCCGGAAAATCTGGAAAAGTGATCCTCAACTGGCAATAACAAAAGCCTGCTACCCAACTAATTGTCCCCCACCAGAAAACTGAAATCCCATGCCCGAAGCTTTTCTGACTAATATCCAAAACCAGCTTGACGACATTCGTGAACAGGGTCTGTTCAAAGCAGAACGCACCATCACCACCCCGCAGGATGTTCACATACAGGTCAACCATGGCGAAAGTGTTCTGAACATGTGCGCCAACAATTACCTTGGACTTTCAGAACACCCGGAAGTGGCCAAAGCTGCACACGAAGGCCTCGACAACTGGGGCTACGGCTTATCGTCGGTACGTTTCATCTGCGGAACCCAAGCTGTCCACCAGACACTGGAACGCAAACTCAGCGAATTTCTGGGTACAGAGGATACGATTCTGTACACATCCTGTTTTGACGCCAACGGAGGTTTGTTCGAAACGGTCCTGACCGCGGAAGATGCTGTCATTTCAGACGAACTGAACCACGCTTCGATTATCGACGGCATTCGTCTGTGCAAAGCGCAACGGCACCGCTATCGAAACAATGATCTCGCTGACCTTGAGTCCAAACTCAAGGAAACGCAATCGGCACGATATCGCATGATCGCAACCGATGGTGTGTTTTCGATGGACGGTCACATCGCAAATCTACCAGGGATCTGTGATCTGGCCGACAAATACGATGCGATTGTGATGGTCGATGATTCACACTCAGTGGGCTTCATGGGAAAAACAGGACGCGGTACTCATGAACACCATGACGTCATGAAACGTGTTGACATCATCACAGGAACGCTTGGCAAGGCACTCGGTGGAGCAAGTGGTGGCTACACAAGCGGACGAAAACCGATCATTGATCTGTTGCGGCAAAAATCTCGGCCCTACCTATTCTCAAATTCAGTCGCACCCCCAATCGTTGCAGCCTCGGTGCGTGCTATTGAGTTGCTAACCGAGACGACCGAACTACGAGACCGCCTGGAATCCAACACACGGCGATTCAGAACCGGCATGGAAGCTGCGGGTTTCAACTTAGTCCCCGGCGAACACCCCATCGTTCCGATCATGCTTGGAGATGCAGTACTGGCGACACGAATGGCCGACCTCATGCTCCAAAAAGGCGTTTACGTGATCGGATTTTCGTTTCCGGTTGTGCCCAAGGGCAAAGCTCGTATCCGAACACAGATCTCCGCAGCGCACACCGAAGATGACATTGATTTCGCGATCGAGAAATTCATCGAAGCGAAAAAAGAACTGGGAATTTGAAGCGTCGAGTCTCACCGACTTTAGGCAGAAGAACGCTCGGCGTTCACTTCACTCCAAAAAACAACCAATCGGTCTGCTCTTCCTGCACCATCGGGTTATAGGTTCGAACCGGCTCGACGTGGGTCGTACTGAATGTCGACTTCAGAGCTTCGGAAAAACTGCTGCTCTCGGCATAGGACCAGACAGCCAAAACGCCACCATCAGTGAGATGTTCCCGAGAAGCTTTCAGCCCATCTGCAGTGTAAAACACATGCTCTTCGCTGCCCAGCTGATCGGCCGGAGAATGATCGACATCGATCACAATCAGATCATATTTCTGCTCGGGCTTGGCTAACAGTCGTTGATAAACATCACCCGCAGTCAGCTGCAAGCCTGTGGCATCATTCAATTCAGCTGAAAGTGGGATCAAACCATCCCGCAACCATTGCAGCACCTGAGGAAGGTATTCCACCACCTCCACAGATACAATCCTTGGGTCCTTCAGTAATTCTCTCGCCGTGTACCCGAGTCCGAATCCACCGACCAAAGCCTTGAGTTCAGAACCTCCATGAATCTCTGCCGAACGACTAGAGATTTCGCGTTCCGAATCGGTATTGTAACTGCTCATCAGAAACTCGTGGTTCAATGTGACCTCAGTCACCACGGTCCCTGGCTCAGACAACAACTCCCGACGACGCAGGCATAAAGGCCCGAGCTCAGTGTCTTCGTAGGCAAGAATTTCCAAATTGCGCGGGCTCATGCGTCTACTCCGAGTTGATAATCCATCGCTCCGCAGCCCAACAATGCCAGACAACCTGCGGAAATCACGGACGCGTTGATCAAATGACGCCAACATCAATCACGCAAAATTCCGCCGCCGAATACACCCAGCTACGTTCTCCACCAGCACGATAGACTACATCGGTCTAGACGTTACAGATACCATGGGCAGCTAAACTGGACATTGAAGAAACCTTGAGCAGCTAACGGTACATTACAGATCTCGTGAGTAGCGCAGGTGGACAGCAAAAAGATCGGGAAATCGCTATCGATGCAACTGACCGCATCATCAAGAGTTCCCTGCAAACGCGAAAAGGATTGATCATGAAGCATCTTTTGATTTACCTTCTGAGTATTGGTTCTGCCTGTTTGCCCCCTGGCAGCGAAGCTTCCGAAGTGGACGGCCCACCGAACATTGTCTTCGTTTTGATTGACGATCTGCGTCACGACACATTTGGTCACATGGGGCATCCGTTTATCGAGACCCCACACATCGACCAGTTGGCACAGGAAGGCATGCGATTCACCAATGCATTTGTCACCACATCCTTGTGCTCTCCGGCACGTGCGTCTTTCCTGAGCGGTAGATACATGCATCACCATAAAGTGGTTGATAATTCATCGTTACTGGAAAAGGACATTCCGACGTTCCCACAAATGCTTCAGCAAGCTGACTACCGAACCGCTTTCATTGGCAAGTGGCACATGGGTGGATCAAGCGACGCCGCCCGCCCCGGTTTTGATCACTGGGTCAGTTTCCGAGGTCAAGGTACTTACAAACCTGAAGGTCAGTATCTCAATATTAACGGTGCTCAGGTCCCCCGAACCAAATACATGACTGACGAATTGACAGACCATGCAATTCAATGGTTATCCAAACAATCGACCGACCGACCATTCATGCTGTACCTGTCGCACAAAGGGGTACACGGGTTATACGACCCAGCTCCCCGACACAGAGATCAATACCGAACTGCCAGCTATTCACCGCCAGCAACCATGGCCGATACGCGAGAAAACAAGGCTGGAAAACCGATGTGGGTTCAGGACCAACGAAACAGTTGGCATGGTGTCGAATTTTCTTACCACGGTAAAGCGAAGCAGTCGGTCGAGCAAATGTACCGGCACTACTGTGAAATGATTCTTTCCATTGATGACAGCGTTGGACGCCTCATGAAAATGCTGGCCGCAAAAGGCCTATCCCGACAAACCCTCGTGTTGTTTACTAGTGATGGAGGACACTTGTGGGGCGAACATGGCTTGATTGATAAACGCTGTGCCTATGAGGAATCGATTCGAATCCCACTGCTTGCACACTGGCCCTCACACATCAAATCTAATACGCAGTGCGATGCGTTAGCTGCCAACATCGACATTGCACCGACTCTGCTGGACGTCGCGAACTTGGATATTCCTGCCGGCATGGATGGACATAGTCTTGTATCACTACTGGAAAATGCCAATAGCTCGGATTGGCCACGCAATTCATTGCTGTATGAGTACTACTGGGAACCAGCATTTCCACAGACGCCGACCACGTTTGCGCTACGAGATCAACAGTACAAGCTGATTCAATATCATGGCCTCTGGGACACGGATGAACTTTACAACATTAAAGTTGACCCGGCCGAAACAGAAAACCTGATCGAATCGCCAAAACACAAGCAACGCGTCACTAAGATGCGGCAACATTTACATCGCCGCTTGGAACAAACCCACGGCTTGATGATTCCGCTGGGCATCAAGCGTAACCATGGATCAAATCGCCGCAGTGCCAACGGCAGCCAGCGCGCGGAGTTCCCGTCTGATCTCATCACGCCTTCCGCCAATTAAATCTCACGTAACAAAACTCCCAGCAAAAACATACGATGTATTTAAAACCACTACAGTTCTCACTGGCTTTGCTGCCCGCGTACCTAGTGCTGCTCTCGGCAGGACAGCCTACCCAAGCAGTAGAAACGGCACTTCAAAGCCCTCCACCCGGGTTCGAGCCAAAGCCAATTTTCGAACTTTCTTGCCCCGGAAAGTACCAGCATCATCTGCAGGGCGTCTGCACCGACGACAACACCATTTTCTGGTCATTTACAACGACCCTGGTCAAGACAGATCGTCAAGGCAAACTGTTGCGGAAGATCCCTGTTGCTAGTCACCACGGTGATCTTTGCCACCACGACGGAAAAATCTATGTCGCAGTAAATTTGGGGAAATTCAATGATCCAAAGGGAAACGCCAAGTCATGGATCTATGTTTACAAAGCCTCAGACCTCAAAGAAGTTGCACGCCATGCAGTGCCCGAAGTGTTTCACGGAGCAGGCGGAATTGGATTTCACAATGACAATTTTTTTGTCGTCGGCGGCTTACCGCTGTCTCTTATACACATCTGACGCTGCCGACGAC